>QYPM01000025.1 GCA_007280465.1 Nitrosopumilales archaeon | reverse complement strand
CAAATTCATGATTTTTACCGTATTTGTATCAAATAAAAAGTTATTTCACAAAATATTAATCCAAAAACAACTTATGGTAAACATGAGTATCAAAGAACTTTTTCCCCTTGTGATTTATGACGATAAATGTTATCTTTGTTCAAAATTTGCCAGTGTTGTTCATACCTTTGCTAAAGACAAGATATTGATCGTAGGTCATTATTCCGATTTAGGTATGAAAATAAAATCAGAGATTTTTAAGCAAAATTATGATTCTACTAGGATGTTCTGGTTCATAACAAAGAAAACGGCCTATGGTGGAAGAGCTGCAATTTTGCCTCTTCTTCAAAGCATTCTGATGAGCAAGTCAAGAACAAAATTAGAGTATACTCCATCTTCTAGTTGCAGTCAAGATTGTAAAACCTCTAGAGCATTCTTTACAAGAACAAAGAGCTTACTTTCTAATAGTGAAAAAATACCTCTAAAGTCTTAGAATTAGTATCCTCTACTGTTCCTGTCAGGAGTTCCACTATTTGGATTTCTAAATCCATGCTTATCCATCATATGATTTAGGAATCTAATGTCATCAGAGAATTTCTCTCCACATATACTACAATTGCTCATTATACTACTAAATGACCGCGATCTTTTTAGGTTTTGTAAACAATACAGTATAATGCAAAATAACCAAAAAATACACAAAATCACCTTTACCATAACACCTAACGCAAATGGCTATGTCGTAGGATGTAACGAGATACCATCACTATTCACAGATATGCAATCAATTGTAGAGGTAGATAGAATTGTCAGAGATCTTCTACTGGAATATATCAATGATTTTCCAGATGATTCGCAAAAAAAGGGCTTTGATAAAGACACACCAATAGAGACGATGTGGTATGCTACTCCTAATTCTGTAGCACTAGAATAGAAAAGGCGCCAGCACTACTGCTTCCCAAGGGCTCTCGCACCTTAGTAGCACAGTAGCGACATTGGGTTTGACTTCCGGGTTCGGAATGGGACCGGGTCGGACCCCAACGCTGTGGCCGGCTTGCTTTCTTTAGTTTCTAATGTTATGTATTAATCTTACTTGATAGAGATATAAAATCAGAAAGGGTGTGGTTACACATGACCCACCGAGTAGCAGTCTTAGATAAAGAAAATTGTCAGACCAAAAAATGTGGATTAGAGTGTATAAAATATTGTCCAGTAAATAAGATGGGATCAGAGTGTATAGTTCTAAATGAAGAAACCGCCAAGGCTCAAATCGATGAGAACATTTGTAATGGATGTGGAATTTGTGTCAAGGTTTGTCCATTTGATGCAATAACAATTGTCAACTTGGCAGAGGAATTAAAATCAGATAAGATTCACCAATATGGGCAGAATGCATTTAGACTCTATAAAATTCCAAGTTTGAAGAAAGGTCAAGTCATGGGTCTGCTAGGAAGAAATGGAATAGGTAAGAGTACAGTTGTAGGCATATTATCTGGAAATCTAAGACCAAACTTGGGGGATTTTGCATCACCTCCAGAATGGAGTCAAATTTTAAAACATTTTCAAGGTACTGAACTTAAACCGCATTTTGAGAAAATTGCAAATAACGAATTAAAGGCATCTATAAAACCTCAGCAAGTCTACAACTTGGCAAAAGTATTTGATGGTACTGCAAAAGAACTTTTTGAAAAATATGATGAACGTGGAAAGGCTAAAGAATTAGTTCAACAACTTGGATTACAAAATTCTTTAGAAAATAGACTAACAGATCTAAGTGGAGGAGAATTACAAAGGATAGCTGTGGCAGTTACCGCGTCAAGAGAATCAGACTTCTATTTCTTTGATGAGCCCTCATCTTACAATGATGTCTTTCAGAGAATTGGAGTTGCAAGAGTGATTCAAGATCTCGCTAAAATTGGAAAGAGTGTGATGGTAGTAGAGCATGATTTAACATTGCTAGATTATCTTAGTGATTTTATTGAGATTCTCTATGGCGAGCCTGCAGCATACGGCATAGTTGCAAGCATGCTATCAACTAAGGTTGGAATCAATGTATTCCTAGATGGGTATCTTCCTAATGAAAACGTCAGGTTCAGAGATATCGCATTCAAATTTGATGCAGTTAACACCATAGAGGAATTTGTTACAAATGAGAATATTATGACATACCCAAATTTAGAGAAAAAATTTACAAATTTTTCTCTTTCAATTGAAGCAGGTAGAGTAAGGAAAAGAGAAGTTTTAGGCATTGTTGGTGCAAATGCATTAGGAAAAACAACCATGATGAAGATGATTGCAGGTGTTGAAAAGCCTGATTCTGGAAACATAGAAAGTAAAGTAAAGATTGCTTACAAACCGCAATATCTAACAAATGATTATGATGTTGATGTAATTACACTTCTTGAAAAAGCACATGGTGGAACTATAGAAGAAACTCCAGAAGAAGAGATCATAGTCAATCCAATGAAGATAAAAAAATTATACAACAAATCTATCAAGAATTTATCAGGCGGTGAACTTCAAAAAGTAGCAATTGGGGCATGTCTTTTGCAAAAAGTTGACATTTATGCACTTGACGAACCTTCTGCATTCTTGGATGTTGAAGACAGAATAGCTGTGGCAAAACTTATTCAAAGATATGTAAGATCATATGGAAAATCTGCAATTATAGTTGACCATGACATTCAACTTATGGATTTGATTTCTGATTCAATTGTAATATTTCATGGAACCCCTGGAAGAGAGGGTCATGCAACAACTCCAAAACCCAAAGTTGAGGGCATGAATGAATTCTTGAAATCTCTTGAAATGACATACAGACGAGATGAAACAAGTATGAGGCCCAGAGTAAACAAATTGGAGAGTCGACTGGACAGAGAGCAAAAACAATCTGGAAAGTTTTACTATAGAAATTGACAAAGATGCTAAAACAGGCAATGATTGGAATCCTCACAGAAGTAGAGGCAGACGAGCTTTATGGTGCCTTTGATCAGATAGGAAATATAATCATACTAAGAATTCCAGATTCTCTTTTACACAAAAGAAAGATAATTGGCGAAGTACTTTTAGATAAAGTAAAGACAGCCAGATCAGTTTATTGTCAATCATCCCCAGTTGAAGGAGATTTTAGAATAAGAAAACTTGAGTTGCTTGCAGGAGAAGACAAGACTGAAACTGAATACAAAGAACATGGCTGTAGGTTTAAAGTAGATGTAGAAAAGACCTTTTTTTCTCCTAGGCTTTCAACTGAGCGAGATAGAATTGCGGGGTTAATCAAAGAGGGGGAGACAATAATCAATATGTTTGGAGGAGTCGGGGTGTTTTCTATTGTTGCAGCAAAGAAAAAGAAATGTCATGTTTACAACATAGATATCAATCCAGATGCAGCGAGATTATGCTCAGAAAATATATTATTAAACAAACTAAAAGGAACTGTTGAATCCATAGAAGGTGACGCTACAAAAGTAATAGAAGAAAGATTACTTGAAGCAGGAGACAGAGTTTTAATGTTATTACCTGAAAGATCAGATGAATTTTTGGATTCTGCTATAAAAGGAGCAAAGAAAAAAGCAATAATTCACTATTACTGTCACATCCATGCAGAAAAAAAAGATCAGGTCGCTTTACTTGCACCACAGCATTTTCTAAGTGTTGTAAATGTCAAATCAGAAATTTTAGGGGCAAAGATAGTAAGACCAGTAGGTCCAAGATTTTATCAAGCAGTTGTTGATGCTGCAATATCCAAGTAATTACTTGTCATCGGTTACAAGAGAAGACGGTGATGGTCTTGAGGTTGCCATGTTGTATCCTATCCAAGAAATGACTCCAAGAATTCCTCCCACTGCCATCAATACTGAGAGCTGTAGTACAATAGGACTCCATTCAGAGAGCATTAGCAGATACGCATACATAAAAAACCCTACAATTGCCAAGACAAAGATCATAATTCCAATATTTCGTTGTCTTGTCATAAGCTAGAGTCTTTTTCTGACTTATTTATTTTAATCTAGTAAGCGAACTCAATTGCCATAAGATACGCATCTTCGCCATCACGATAGTAGGCTTTTAGTCTCTGTTTTATTACAAATGCAAGTTTTTCATACAATTTTACGGCTTCATTGTTACTACATCTCACTTCAAGATAGAGCTCATCACATTTTTTCAATTTTACTCCCGCAATAGACTCTTGAACTAGACCCTCTCCAATTCCCTTTCGTCTATAATCTGGTAAAACTGCTACAGATACAACATGACCTTTTTTTACAAATCCAAGTTTTTTGAAGTTTGAAAAGCCATATTCAATTTTACACATGATATATCCAACAAGTCTCTTATCTACCTCAGCTACTAGAAATGCTTCAGGTAATTCAGTAAGTAGACTTTCATAGAAATAGTCAGAATAATGTTCTGGTAATGTTTTCAGGTTTATCTCCATAGTTGAAATTAAATCAGATAGATCGCATCTTCTAATGACACAGTTTCCAATTTCTCTTAATGCTACCTGCATCCTGATCATACTGGAATTATTAATTATTTAACTTTAAGCAAATAAGGGAAATAATTAAAGCCAGCCAAGGATGCATATCTGAACATATCAACTCTTGACGAAGTTCTATCTGATGTTTCCTCATATTTTTCCATAGTAGGATTTAATCAAAGTCCAACTATACTACAAATTGAGATTCTGGGAAATAATGTATCTGAGAAATTCCCTCAACTGGTTCGAAAGATGGAACCAAAGAATATGATAGTCAGATTAGAATCAAATTTTGGGAAAACATTTTTACTGATTTCAAGATTTGTGCCTCCAAAGTCACGACGATCGTGGATTCCCAGAGCATTGTTTATCGCAACAATAGTAACGGTAATGATTGATGGTTACTATCGCGCCATCAGTACAAACTCAATTGTCAAAGGAGATGACCCATTATACATTGCTGTCCTATACACCATCTCCTTACTGGGGATACTTGGAATTCATGAACTTGGTCACATGATTGCATCAAAGAAACACAAACTCAAGATCAGCTGGCCTTATTTTATTCCAGGAATTCCCATACTGGGTTTCATACCAACTTTTGGAGCTCTCATAATGTCTCGTGGATTAATTGTAAATAGAAATATACTTTTTGACATTGGTATTTCGGGCCCCATAGCAGGCCTTATTGTAGCAATAATTGTTTCCACATATGGTGCATACATATCTCCAATGGTACCAAGTTCACAAGCCCATGAACTTATACAGAAATCAGGTCTTATGGAATTACATTCTAGCATACTAATGGATGCAACAATTTCCCTTGTTGGAAAACATGTTCCTAATCAAGAACTTGTAATGTCACCAGTTTTGTTAGCTGCTTGGTTTGGATTTCTCATAACATTTCTCAATCTTTTGCCAGCATGGCAACTTGATGGCGGTCACATAGCTAGAGCAACCTTTGGTGTTAAATGGCACAGAATTTTGACATATGCAAGTATAGGAATATTATTTTCTACAGGATATTACATAATGGCAGTATTTGTTTTGATGTTTAGTATGAGAAGTCAAGATGTAAAACCATTAGATGACATTTCACCATTATCTAAAAAAAGAAAAAGAATGTTTGCACTAGTTATTGTACTTGCGTTTCTTTGTGCACCATTACCATTTTCCATTCTTACCTAAGTAATACATGTGAACCATCAGAAACAATTACGACTTTTTGTCGATCACCATATGTTTTAAGAACATAGTCAATGGCTTGTTTTGCTCCACTAAATGGAATCATTCCAAGTTTATCTTTAGTGAAAAGATTTGGTAAAATTGATACAATACCTATTCCAAATTTTTTGTGCATTTCTGTTAGAAATAGAAGATCGTCCATTCCCTCTACGTACTTGGAAGGATTCTTTAGTCGATCTAGGCTCATTCTGCCTTCTACATACTGCTGGATTGCCTCAGAACCTAACCCATGTTTACATTCTGCAAGAAGAATTACCAATCCTTCTTCCTTTATAGCATTTGAGCAATTCCAAACGGTGGACAGAGATCTGCTAAATGTTTCATTGCTTGATTCTTTTCCAGTGCTGACAATTGCCACTCTATGTTTTTCAGTTTGTTGTATTGCAATAGATGATAATGATGTTGAGAGTAAAGAAGTCGATGATGGATGGCCAGTTGCAATATCAATTACTCCGGTTTGATTTGCTACTATTTCTATAGCGGATATTTCAAATCCATCAGTAAATTTTTTTGCGACATCCATAGTTTTTAATTCATAGCCAGGAAGAGGAAGATTTCCTTCTCTTTTCTCATATGCCTCAAGCATATTGTCTTTGCCAAATCTTCGTAATAATTTGGTAGAAATATTATTGTATCCAAACAAACCATCAAATTCCATCTCACCAAAAAAAATGAGATTTGCATTAGAAAATTGAGATGCATTAAATTCGGATATAGATATCGTGGGATCGGAAAAGATATTTTTTAGAGAATGTAAGTTTGATTTGTCTACCAAGAATTTAGGTTTTGGAAGAGATTTCTTTGTACAAATATCCAACAAAACTGAGATAACTTTTTGAATAGTTTTAGAATGCTCCATAATAACAAATTCTGTAGGTTTTGACATGTCAAGAGATTCCAATTTCGTTGCAATCTCTGAATCAGTCAAGTTTACACCTCCAGAAACTATCTGTTTTTCGAGATTCTCTGCCTTTACATCAAGAACTACGTCTGTAGGTCCATAACTGAGCCAAATTTCAGGCATACCATACCGATGGGACAGTTAAAATAAATCTAGTTCGGTAAATTTTGCTGTGGATTTTGTCAAAGAATTTGCGATATTTTTGCAAGAAAGCGGTGCAATCAAATTTGGAAATTTCAAGCTTTCCAGCGGAAAAGAAAGTGCGTATTACATAGATCTAAGACTAGTACCAAGTTTTCCACATCAATTTAGAAAGATGGTAAAATCTCTTCAAAACTTGATATCGGAGAAAATAGGTTTAGATAATTTTGATTATATCGCATCGGTTCCAACATCAGGGCTTGTAATAGCATCTGCTTTGGCCATAGAAACTGTAAAGCCTCTGATTTACATCAGACAAAAGCCAAAGGACTATGGTACAGGTAGCCTCATAGAAGGAAAGATACCTGAAGGGTCTAAAGTAGTTCTAGTAGATGATGTTGGAACGACAGGTCATTCATTACTTAATGCTGTCAGGGCTCTAAAAGATGCCAAAATAGTAGTAGATTCTGCATTTGTTATAGTCAATAGGCTTGAAGGTGCAAGGGAAAACTTGGAAAATGAGAAAGTAAAACTGTATGAGATTACAGACATACTTGCAATTTCTAATGCTTTGCACGCTGAAAAAATTCTCGACGAACAAACTTTGAATAGAATTAAAAAACAGATGAGTGCAGTATAATTTCTAACAGATTTTCTAAATTAGCTAACGTAAATCATTAGTTCTTTTTCTTCTAAAAGTGTGTGCAGATTATGTACTGATCTGTAAACGTCAGATTCTTTTTTTGCACCAGTACACACAAGTTTGCCAGACGCAAATAGTAGTAGTACAGTTTTAGGATCAATCATTCTATGTATTAATCCTGGAAATTGCTCTGGTTCATACATACTTCTTGGAAGACTTCTAGCAGCTTGTTCCAAATGTATTTTCCCACCAAGATTAGCAGAGGCAACCATATTCTGGATTGTGATGACTGCATCTTTTTTTATTTTAATTCCACCCTTTCTTAATTTTTGAACAACAGTTCGTACTGCAGCAATTGATTGTTCTTCAGATTTTGCTCCAGTGCAAACCATTTTTCCAGAACTGAAGATCAATGTTGCAGTTTTTGGAGACGTTATTCTAAATACTAAACCAGGAAATTGTTCAGGATGATATTCAACATCAGGAAATGTTTGAGTTATAACATTAAGATCAATTTTTTGATCAACAGAAGCTGAAGCCACAACATTTTCTATACTTACAATAGGTTTTGTTTGTGGCATTTTCGTGGATATATATGCGCTTTATATATACTCTATAACATTTCTTGAAGACATTCTTTGTGTCAAATTTATCAAATTATTTCTAAGAGAGAGGCAGCTCAGACAAATGCCTTTACATCATCAGTTCAGTTATAACTCTGATTCTTCATTGCGGCCAAATGAAGATAATTTACTGCTTATTTTAAAATTAGTATATCAAAATGAAAATTTAGAAAATCATGATATCACTTGTTCTAGATCAGCATTTCACCAAAGAGGAAAACATGGTCATAATAGATACAGTATAACAACAAAAGGAACTAAATAGTGGGCCCAAAGGGCTTCGATCCCTTGGCTCACCGGTTATGAGCCGGTTACTCTACCAAGCTGAGTTATGGGCCCTACGAAAGAGCAAATTGAGATGCGCTATAAAATAGTATAGAGTTAGCAATATGCATCGTAACAGCTATCAAGCAATAGATTTTGAGCTACTAAGGATTTGTTGGCTGTTTCTACTAAATCATCCTCTTGTGATACAGAAGTTTTTTCTAAGATTTTTCGCCAAAGAGCTGCATGTCTTATGTCAGCTTCTGCATGAAGTCTGAAATATTCTATTGCATCATCTTCTGACAAACCATAGAATTTTCTCAATCCATCTATCTTTGATAAACTAATTTTTGGAATTTCCTGTTCCAAAGCATACATTGCAGCAGCTCCACCCTCAAAGGAATTCATAAGACATGAAAGATTTGAAATGGCTTGTTTTGTTTTATCAAGACCAGCATAATTTCTTAGTTCATTTTGTGATACACCTAGTGCACTGGCAAATTTTACCCATGGTTCTATATGCTCAGATTCTTCATCTCTATTCGAAGCAATTTTACTCTGAATTTCAGATGGGCTTTTCACCATAACTTTGTCTACAAATGAGGGAACTGCTTTTACTAGTTGAAAGTATTCTTTTGAATAACCACTAAGAGATTCCATTGATAATTTACCTTCACTCCACATGACATAGAATTTGTGTTTTAACAAACTCTGCTCTTCAATCATCTTGTCAATTCTTTGAATAAGAGAACTCATAGCTATTATCCAATTCGGGTAATAAAAAAATCTTTTGAATGGCTGCAAAAGGATTTTATGGATAACAATTAGGATGCAAATTGGGCTCCAGTGGTGTAGACCGGTCAAGCATGGGGGACTTTCAATCCTCCGACCCGGGTTCAAATTCTCAATGATGAAAATCCCGGCTGGAGCACCACTCTCAAAAGCATTAATATTCTAACCGTGATCTAGAGATGATAGTGTAATTCTTGGATAGAAAGAATTTCGAGATAAATCCACTCATAAAAGACTTTGAAAGCTACATCAGTAAGGTCGATGATGCAATTAAGCAAGAATTAGAATTGTATTCTGCTTCAGAATTCTTTGAACCATTACAGTATGCGTTAGAAGGAGGAAAAAGGATAAGACCGTTAATTCTCATCCTAGCAGCAGAAAGCATTGGAAAATGTGATGAAAATGCATATACAGCATCATGTGCTGTGGAATTTTTACATACTGAATCTGTGATTCATGATGACATAATTGATAATGAAATTCTAAGAAGGAGAAAAGATCCTTTTCACATAAAATATGGATACAATACAAGCATAATAACTGGCGATTTTGTTCTTGGTTTGATTTTAAACATATCATCTCGTCTAGATAATGCAAGGATAGCAAGAGAGCTTGCAATTACTGCAATGATGATGAGTGAGGGAGAAATGCTTGAAACTAGACTAGAGACAAGCGATGATGTAACTTATGATGATTACGTAAAGGTAATGGAATACAAAACTGCTACTGCATTTGAAGCAGCTGCAAAGATTGGAGCAATATTAGGTGGAGGTAATGAAGAACAAATCTTGGCATTTGCAGAATATGGTAAGAACATGGGAATAGCATATCAGATCAGAGATGATTTACAAGATTGGAATAACGAAGATAAATTATTCAACATATTGATTAAGAAAAGTTCTGATCCGCGTATTGTATTTGACCGCATGGATGAAATGCTAAAGAATTATTCCAGTAAAGCAAAGTCAGCATTAAGAAAAATTAATGACAGTCCTGCAAGAATGAGATTAGAAAGTCTTCTAGACTTTACTATGCTTAGTGTATAGCTGGCAATCCGCTTAGAATAGGGACAGCTGATTTTGCAAATTGTATAACTGGATCTGGATATATTCCGATTCCTACAATGAAGATTATTGAGAATATCATAACTGCGATTACTGATCTCGGTTCTTTTAGTCTCTTGTTTGATTCTCCTTCCTCGAAATACATCTTTCTTATTATCCAACCATAGTAAGCAAGTGAGAGAGCACTGTTAAGAACTCCTGCCACGGCCAAATATGGAGCCCATGACAAAGTATGACCTGCATCTATCGCGGAGCCAAATAACATTAGTTTACTCCAAAATCCGTTGAGGGGAGGTACACCAGCTAACGCAAGTAATGAAATCGTAAGACCAAGTGCAGTAATAGGCATTCTTTTGCCAAGACCTTTTATTTTCTCAATGTGAGTTACACCAAGAGTTGTAACTATTCCTGCAACAGCAATGAATGCAGCTGCTTTCATTACAGAGTGATTCAAGATGTGAAATAATGAGGCTTGAATTCCAATTGGAGAAATAGGTGCTACACTAAGACCAATCAGAATGTATCCGGCTTGACCAATACTAGAGTAAGCAAGCATTCTTGTGAGGTTTCTCTGTTTTATTGCAGCCAAATTTCCTACGGTCATAGTCACTATAGCAATTATAGCAAGTGCAAATGCCCAGTGAAGATTTAGTGCTATCGCACCCATAATTATCACCCTCAACACTGCTGCAAAGCCAGCTTTCTTTGTACCAGCTGCAAGCAATGCAGCAATTGTAGGTGGAGCGCCTTCGTATGTATCAGGCAACCACATGTGGAATGGAACTAGACCAATTTTGAATCCAAAGCCAGCTATGAACATACCTACAGCTAAAATTGCAAGTGGTACCATGTCAGGACTGAGTTTTGAAAATCCTGTAATTACTTGTTCAATGTTAGTAGAACCTGTTAGACCATATGCAATTGAGATTCCATAAATTATGATTCCAGATGATAAAGCTCCAAACAAAAAGTACTTGATTGCTGCCTCATTTGATGCAGGATCCTTTTTGAGATATCCCGCCAATACATATGTTGGAATGCTCATGAGTTCCCATGCTACGAATAACATTACTAAATCAGT
>QYPM01000035.1 GCA_007280465.1 Nitrosopumilales archaeon | reverse complement strand
TTTCTTTCTCTAATGGTTTTCATTCCTATTTTTTTCAAATAACTTAGTGATGCTTCAAGACATGCAACACCTGACCAGTTACGAAAACCTGCCTGAAATCTAGCAGGCATTTCTTTATGCACGATCTTATTTTCATGAAAGATTGCAGATTCTCCACCCACCTGAAGTGGTTCTATAAGTTCACTTGAATCTCTTCTACAAAAGAAGACTCCCATTCCCATTGGACCGCATAACCACTTGGATCCATTAAAGGACATGAAATTACATTTTATTTTATTCACATCTACATCACTAATACATCCCACAGTCTGTGCTGCATCAACAAAATATGGTATGTTCTTCTCTGAGAGTATCTTACCAATCTCTTCAACTGGAAGTATTGCACCAGTGTTAAACAATGCATGACTTAATGCAACAAGTCCTGTTTTCTCATCTATTGTATTCTTAAATGAATCAAGTTCAAAGTAACCTGTTTCATCTACGTGCAGATTTCTTAACTCAACTCTCTGACCTACTCTTACCCATGGATAATGATTAGCTGGGTGTTCATGAGTCGATCCACGTATCACAATATTGGAGTTTAAATTCATTTTCAATCCATTTGCTACAAAGTTTATTCCATCAGTTACACTCTGGGTAAGTATTACTTCCTCTGGTCTACATTTGATTAATTCTGAAATTTCCTTACGTAAATTAGTCAGTCTTTCTCTTACATAATTGTCAGAAGCCTCTGAGTCAGGACCAAGTTCATTATACTTTACTAGAAAATCACTCATTGCTGATATGCTTGATCTTGGCATTCTAGAAGTAGAAGCATTATTGAGGTAGATTTTCTCTTTGTATGGAAAATCTTGGGAATAATCTAAATTCATTATTATATTACAATCTACTAGTCTTTGTATTGTTTAAAAATCCTAGTGGTGACTTGAGCTCATCTAAACTAAATTTGCAAACAATACTGGAACAGGACCTTATTAATTCTGTATTTTACGCTGATCCATTTTTGAAGGCAGGATTTATCTCCAAGTTAGTTCAAGATACAAAACTTGAAGTCTTGTACTTGGATCTTGATCTGCTATATAGCGGATACGTAGTCTCCGAAATACTCCCTACACAAAAAAATATAACTTTGTTTCAACCTACTACTGAAACTTTACATCAAATACTCAAAGAGATCCTAGTCAAAGCAAGTCTATCACAGACTATAATCATTGTCGATTCACTTAACGGACTTTTTAATATCTTAAATCGGAAAAAGAACATTGGAAAAGCTATCATGTCTATCATTATGTTACTTACAAGTATAGCAAGGATTACCAAATCTTACCTTGTTGTTGCAAGCATGGTTAGATTCAAGAAGGAAGAGGGATGGATCTTGTCACCTACAGGTAAGCGTCTGATTGAAACAAAAAACAGCAAGAAAATTCTTCTTGAATATGGAGTAGATGGTATTGTAATGAGTATACCTAGCGATTCAAGCAAACTTGTTATCGCTTCAAATTTGATTCCACTAGTCTAGTCTTTTTATTATATGATATCCAAACTGAGTTTTTACAATATCTGAGACTTTTCCTTTTTCCAGTGCAAATGCAGCTTTTTCAAATTCTGATACCATGGCTCCTCTGGCAAAAAATCCAAGATCCCCGCCTCTCTTTTTTGAGACATCTATTGAATATTCTTTGGCAAGATTTGCAAAACTCTCACCTTTTGAAATTCTTGTCTTAAGATCTTGGGCAACACTTAGTTTTTCAACTAAAATATGTGTACAATGAATTTTACTTCCCATGATATTTTAGATTAATAATAAATTATAAAAAAACGTCGGTTCAGATAATTCTCATTCTAAAGATTTGGAATAAGCTGATCGCAAATTAACGGTGTTATAAAATTTTCAAACGCCGTTATAACATGGCATTTTTCAGTAAGTTATATTAAGATCTTTTCTCGAAGTACACAACATGCCAGTCGGAATTATTCCAGATATAGGCGAACAAATGTGCATAGGTTGTGCACTCTGCGTAGAGATCTGTACAACACTAGGCCCAGACGTATTAAGAGTAAAACCAGTAGAAGGTTGGAAGAGAGGTAAAGCATTTGTATTTTATCCAGAGAGATGCATTTCAGATGGTGCATGCATAGGTGTATGCCCAACAAAGGCAATCTTTTGGATGAGACCAATGGACTTTACTGTAGGTCAACCAGTACCACTCTACAGAAACTCTATATTCGTCAAGGGTTGGACCGAACTAATCGATTAAGTCCTAACATCAAAATCTCTTTTTATTATTTTTAATTTCTTTACTTCGTTTTCTACATATATGGATCCTCTACTCATAAGATACTGTGAGTAAACCCGGAAATATTTGGAGAAAAGTATATGGCAAAATTGCAAAGAAACCCACAAACTTTAGTTGGATGATTAATAACAAATTGGCCGGAAGTGGAATGCCGACTTCTCTTTCTGAAATAGATTGGATACAAAAACAAGGAGTAAAATCCATTATTACAATGACTGAAAACTCACTTCCTGAATCATGGGTAAAAAATATAAAATATCTTCATGTTCCAACAGAAGATTTCTCAGCACCTGATATGGAACAAATTGATGAAGCAATTGAGTTTATACAAAATAGACTTGAAAATAATGAACCTGTAATGGTTCACTGCGCTGCAGGCATTGGAAGAACTGGTACAATTCTTGCCTGTTATCTCGTAAAATATCAAAAACTTTCAGCAAAAGATGCTATACAAAAAGTACGAAAAGAAAGACCTGGTTCTATCCAGTCTGAATCTCAAGAAATAGCAATCAGTCTATACTACAAATTCCTTAACAAGTAGTTTATTCTGGTATTGATGTAGCTACCATCTTGCCGTTTTCTAGTTTGATGAAGAGAAACCTATTGTCTTTGAAGATCAAGGTTATTTGATCTTCTTTTTCTGACTTGTCTTCAACTTCTAGTAATTCTTGTCCTCTAATTCCATCGAATTTTGCCATATCGATACACCAATAATTCCATTTATATCCTATTTGGTAACTTCGATCTCGATTTCCTTAGAGTTTACAGTTTCATCAAATGGTTCTGCATAATCATGTTTGAACCAAGACACATGAATCTCAGCTCCTATCTTATGCTTACCAACTCCAAGATCAGATGCATTGAACTGTATTTTTTCATCAAAATCAAGAAGCAACTGTTGTGCATCCACTTGATTTTTTGGAATGAACGGTTCGAAATTCTTGGATATCTGTACCCAAACTTTCTTCTCTCCCATCTGAGTCAGCTTTGGATTACGTGTCCAAAAAAGGGCAACTTTCTTGTACGTCTCTAGGGGCTTACCAATCTCTTTCTTTCTAAGCCCACTAGTATGGAGTTTTACTCCATATCGCAACTTGAAGGCATTGTCGTGATTATTGTAAGCTTTTTCCCAATTTTTTTCATTGAATGCTTCCCGGAAGGCTCCTGTTATAGAGAATTTTACGTCTATTGCAACGTTATCATCTATTTTTGGTTTATCAGGAGATTTCTCAAGAGAAACTCCACTTATTGCATTTTTATCGCTAGTCAACAATTGGTAATGGTTTATATCCTCAATAAGTATTTTTTTGACTTACATGGATGTTCAACTGAAGAAATCTTCTCCAAAAGAGGTTCAATTGGACATAAGAAAATCAGACATTAGCACTCTTTACATAGTCCAATATGAGATGCTCAAAGATCCGACTGTAGAGTTTGCAGGTGTAGTCTTGAAACATCCATTAACTAAACAACTCTCAATGCGAGTAAATACTTCAAAAGGAAATCCAGTGAAGGAAATTGAGAAAGCAACAAAGACTGCTATAGAGTATACTGACGAATTAAAAAAAGCAATTTTTTCTAAAATTAAGGGTGTTTAAATGAAATTCTGTCCCAAGTGTCAGGCGCGATTAAAGATAGATAGCTCTGACTCTGAATTTGTATGTCCAAAATGTGGATATAGTGAAAAAGGAAACAAGATTACAAAAGAAGTAAAAAATGAAACTGCTCCCTCCATCATCTCTTTGGATGAAAAAGAAATGAAAGAGGCATTACCAACAATTAAGATCGAATGTGGAAAGTGCGGACATAATGAAGCTGTTTGGTGGATGCTTCAGACAAGAAGCGCAGATGAACCTACCACCCAGTTTTATCGATGTGTTAAATGTAGCTATACTTGGCGAAACTACGCATAAGGTTTAACTTGAACATTCTGGAGATCTGAGTAAGTTTGGTATTTTCTGCAAAGACTGGAGGTTCTGAAGAATGGAAAGCTGTCATATCAGCCATATCAACTCTAGTTGAAGAAGCTACATTTGAGGCAACAGGTGAAGGAATTGCTTTTAGAGGTATGGACCCATCACATGTAGCACTAATCGATATTGCTTGGCCCAACTCTGCATTTGAAAAATATGTCTGTGATCAAGATGTTAAATTTGGAGTTAGAATAGATGAATTTTCAAAATTAATTAAAAGAGCTGATAAAAAAGACAATATAGAAATTAGTATTTCTGAAGATAATCTTTTACTTGTTACAATAGGTAAAAATAAAAAATATAAGATGAGATTAATTGAAAGTTCTGCAACTGATACACCACTCCCAAAAATTACTTACAATGCAAAAGTGGGAGTTACATCTGGAGAATTTGATAAAATATTAGGTGATATACAAGTAGTCTCAGAATACCTCTCAATTAATGCTACTCCTACAAAAGCAGAATTTTCAGGACGTGGCGATTCTGGTGAGGCAACTATAACACTAGAAAAGGGAATGCCTGAAATGCCAGAAATTGAGGTCAAGGAAGATAGCAATGCAACCTATAGCTTGGAATATCTCAATAGTATAGTAAAAGCAGTAGGTACAGTTGCAGGTACAGTAGTTTGTGAATTTTCAAGTAAGATGCCACTCAGATTAGAATTTAAGGTAGCAAACATAGGAAGAATTCACTTTTACCTTGCTCCTAGAGTTGAAAGTTAAAAGATTTTAAGGATAATAGGTCGAGGTTATACTGATTTGAAACTTGTTCTAAAATTTGGAGGTACCTCTGTTTCCTCTACACAAAATATACGAAATGTTGCAAACCTGATAAAAAAGCTAACAAAAGAACACAAAATAATTCCAGTATTTTCTGCCATAAGTGGAGTTACTGACGATTTAATCCGAATAACAAATTTAATTCAAAACAGAAACAAAGAAGCAGCAAATTCACTTGCAAAAAAAATTATCAAAATGCATACTGATATTGCAAATCAATGTGTAAAGAATCCAAAAATAAAAAAAGAATTGCTAGATAAGATGAAGAAAGATCTTGATGAACTCCAAGATTTGTTACATGGAATGTTATTACTCGGAGAAGTTACACCACGATCTTCTGATTACTTGATCTCATTTGGCGAGAGACTGTCTATCAATTTAGTCGCTTTTACATTAAATGAAATAGGTGTAAAAGCAGTACCTATGACAGGAAAAGATGTAGGTATAGTCACAGATTCTAATTTTGGAGGAGCAAAACCTCTCATGGATACTACACGGCTACATGTTTCTCATACAGTAGAAAATCTCTTGCAAAAAAAGATCATGCCAGTAATTGGAGGATTTGCTGGTGCTGATCAACATGGTAACATAACTACATTTGGTAGAGGAGGTTCTGATTATACAGCAACAATTATCGCATCTAGTATAAAGGCAGATGAAGTTTGGTTGATGAGTGATGTAGACGGTTTAATGACAACTGATCCAAAAATTGTAAAAAATGCTAAGCTGATCAAAGAAGTATCATACATTGAAGCAATGGAAATGGCGCTGTTTGGTGCAAAATACATTCATCCAAGAGCACTAGAGCCACTTGTTACAAAGAAAATTCCCTTACGTATACGAAATACGTTTAACGTAGCTAATTCTGGTACACTAGTTACTGCTTCTCCACAAGCTGATACCCAAAAGATGGTAAAGTGTGTAAGTACAATTAGACATACTGGACTCATTGATGTCAGAGGTGGAAGCATGGTTGGTGCTCCAGGTACGGCAGCTACAATATTTTCCATTCTTGCAAAAGAAGGAATTAACATAATGATGATATCTCAAAGTCCATCTGAGTCATCCATATCAATAATAGTAAAGAAAAATGATCTGGATAAAGCAGTAAATTCACTTGAAATGAATCTTCTAGGAAAAATAATTAAAAAAGTAGATGTTACAGTGGATGTATCAATAATTGCTCTCATAGGTTCTGGAATGAGAGGAATGGCAGGAGTTGCTTCCAAAGTATTTACAGCTGTAGCAAAAAAAGGTGTAAATGTAATAATGATAGCACAAGGTTCTTCAGAGCTTAATCTTGCTTTTGTAGTCAAAGATTCTGACTGTAATGCAGCAGTGCAGGCATTGCATGATGAGTTTGAACTTGGAAAATAGCTAAAGTTCTTTCTAAAAGCATATTTATGTAAATTAGATGTTGGGAGCGTATGAATAGACTTGTACTTTTATCAATTATCGTAATAGTTGGAGGTCTGATAATTTCTATCCCATTACTTAGTAATCAACTTGCTAATGCAGGTTCAACAAAAAAAATTCAGTTTACTCAAACAATTACATCAACACAAGATCCTGGACTTGGTCATAATACTGAACAGATGGCAATAATCTTGCCACCAAACAGCGGTTCTATTTATCATGGTTCAATCACATATAGTGCAAGTCAACCAGTTCAAATTGTTGTTCTACATCAAATTGATAAGAGTGATTCAAAAGGTCAGCCAACTTGGACAGTAGATGGCAATACATTTTATGCTCAAACAACAATTGATTCAAATGCAGATGGCGGTAGTTTAGATTTTACAGGAGCTGCCATTGGTCTTCATTCTACAAATTCTAGTCAATTTACTGCCACTGTAAGTGTGGACGGTTGGATAAGAGTAACAACTCCTGAAGTAATTCAAAC
>QYPM01000050.1 GCA_007280465.1 Nitrosopumilales archaeon | reverse complement strand
TTAGATCTTCGCGTTTCTATCTCATTTTTTAAAAAACTTCCAATTTTATTCTGGATTGAATCATAATCTTTTTTGACCAGCTCTTCTATGATTTTACGATTCAATATTTTTTAAAATAGTGATAAAGAATTAAACTTATCAGACGTCTAGGTATATTCCGTCTTTTTTTACTTCGACATTATAGGTCTGCAGTTTTACTCCTTTTATGTAATCTAGCAATTCCCCTGTTTTGATGTTGTAATGCCAGAAATGAAGCGGGCACTCTACTATATCACCATCGAGTTTACCGGGTGCAAGAGAGCCATCTTGATGTGCACACACAGAATCTAGTGCATGAAAACCATTCTGATTGAATATGGCTATTCTTTTGCCATCTACAACAAACTCTCGTCCCTTTCCTGGAGCAACTGCGTCTTTCTCTGCTACCTTCTTCCACGCCATGTTTTGTAAAACTAAATCAATCCAATATTTAGATTGTTATTTTTGATACTGTTTTATACCCCTTAAAATCGTGAACTGATATGAGCCAAGTTAAAGATCATAGCCTTTCAGAAAAAGGAAAACTCTCGTATGAATGGGCAAGGGATCATATGCAAATTCTTACTAATACTGTTTCAAGATTAAAGAAATCTCAACCATTGAAGGGACTACGTATAGGAATATGCTTGCACATTACAAAAGAAACATCTGTCTTGATTATGGCCGCAAAAGAGTTGGGCGCAGACGTAAGCGCCTGTGCTGCCAATCCTCTTTCAACACAAGATGACATTGCCGCATTTTTAGCCGAAAATGGAATTCATATTTATGCATGGACTGGCCAGACCACTGAAGAATATGACTGGTGCATAGAACAGATGCTAAGTCATAAGCCACAAATTATCACTGACGATGGTTCTGACAGTCATAGTAAAATACACGGAAACAAAAAGTTTGCATCAATGAAAGTCTTGGGAGGAACTGAAGAGACAACAACTGGTGTTATACGATTAAAGGCACTTGCAAAAGAAAAGAAACTCAAGTATCCTGTAATTGCAGTTAACGACGCATATACAAAACACATGTTTGATAATAGATATGGAACTGGACAAAGTACAATCGATGGTTATCTCAGATCAATGAATTTGTTATTTGCAGGAAAACGTGTAATTGTTGCAGGATATGGTTGGGTGGGAAGAGGTGTTGCATCAAGATGTCGTGGAATGGGTGCTAAAGTTTGTGTTACCGAAGTTGATCCCATACGAGCATTAGAAGCTCACATGGATGGTTTAGATGTTTTACCAATGGCTGAGGCAGCAAAGATAGGTGAGATTTTTGTAACTGCAACAGGTCAAACTGGAGTGATTAGAAAAGAGCACATCTTGACTATGCGAAATGGTGCTATCATGGGTAATGTTGGTCACTTTGATGTTGAAGTCGATGCTAAATTCCTGCTAACCGAATCAAAATCAGTGCGTGAAGTCCGACCCAATCTTGATGAATGTGTTCTCAAGAATGGAAAACATGTTTACCTTATTGGAAAAGGACGTATTGCAAATCTTGTTGCTGCAGAAGGACACCCGCCAGAAGTTATGGCTCAATCATTTTCAAATCAATTGCTTTCGATGATATACATTGCAAAGAATCACAAAAAGATTGGAAAGAATGTAATTACAGTTCCACAAGAAATTGACATACAGATTGCAGTTGATGCACTAAAAGCAATGAGCGTTGACATGGACAAGCCAACTGCAGCTCAGATAAAATACGGCCAAAGTTGGGCATAGCTTAAATCATACACAGACTTTACTCTGATAATGAAAAGGGCAATTATTACAAGTGCGTTACCTTATGCCAATGGCGAGATACATCTTGGGCATGTCGCATCTACATACTTGCCTGCTGATATAACAACTAGATTTCTAAAACTAAATGGCGTTGAAGCATATTATTTTTGCGCATCAGATGACTTTGGAACTCCAATTCTGATCCAGGCTGAAAAAGAGAACAAAACCCCCGAAGAATATGTCAAGGTCTGGAACAAACGTGATTATGAAGACTTTACTGCTTTTGGAATAGGGTTTGATTTTTTTTACAGGACAAGTTCTCCTGAAAATGTAGCGTTTGTTCAAGAAGTCTTTAAGAAATTACAGGTAAATGGCCACATTTATGAAAAAGAAATAATCCAGTTCTATTGTACTGTGGATAAAAAATTCTTACCTGACAGATATGTCCTAGGAAGATGTCCTTATTGTAAAGCAGATGACCAGTATTCTGATTTATGTGAAAAATGTGGGAGAGTCCCAGAGGAGATTGAAGATCCAAAATGTTCAATATGCAAGAATCCTCCAACGAAAGAAAAGACAAGACACTATTTCTTCAAACTAACCAACTTTGTTAACGAACTTAACCAATGGCTGGAGGCTGACTCTTATCTACAAAAGGACGTTAAAAAATACGTCCAAAATTGGATAAAGGAGGGCCTTGTTGACTGGGATATTACAAGAGACATGAATTGGGGGGTTCCAATTCCTCTTGAAGATGCAAAAGGACAGGTATTCTATGGTTGGTTTGACAATCACCTTGCTTACATTTCTACTGCGCTGAAATTTCTAAACGACAAAGGGATGAACGGAAAAGACTTTTGGAACTCTGCAGATATTTATCATTTCATTGGAAAAGATATCGTATATCATCACTATCTTTTCTTGCCTGCAATGAGGATTGGAATACAAAATGAGTTCAAACTACCTGATTATATTCCAACTAGAGGCCATCTAATGTTACAATCTAAAAAAATCTCAAAGAGTCGTAATTGGTATATTGGTCTTAAGGATTTTATTGCAATTTATCCTGCAGATTATCTTAGATTTTATCTTGCACTAATTACACCGTATAGTCAAGATGATCTTAATTTTGATTGGGAGGAATTTGCATCAAGAATTAATTCTGAATTGATTGGAAATGTTGGAAATTTTGTAAACAGAGCTCTTGGTTTTACGCAAAAAACTCTATCTGGAGTTGTTCCAAACACAAATGAATTTGATCCCAGTGACAAAGAGGCTCAAGATAAAATAAATAATTTTTCAAGTGAACTCACTGGATTGATGGAAGACAACAGTCTTGATAAGGCACTGAAAAAAATTATCGAGTTTTCTGCTCATTTTAACCAATATTTTCAGAAAAAAGAACCATGGAAAGGTGGGGATGGCTCAAACAACTGTGTCTTCATTTCTGTAAATGCTGTTAGGAGCTTGGCAATTTCCCTTTGTCCATTTTTACCAGAGTCTTCTCAAAGAATATGGGAGCAACTTGGCATGAGCGGTAATGTGTCAGAACAATCGTGGAATTCTATATCTAAAATTGAAATAAAAGAAGGTCACAAGATAGGTCCTGCTTCTCCAATCTTCAAAAAGGTGGAGGCGTCTGATATTGAATTACACAAAGCAAGACTTGGAAAATGAGTCTTGAATGGATTTCACGAGATGGTAAGCTCTTACTTGGAGCAAGAATTGTTAGAACTTTTTCATATGGATTTCTTAGTGTAATTCTTGCAATCTATCTAAAACTAATTGGGTTTAATGATATTCTAATTGGTGTAGTACTTACTGCCACTCTAGTAAACAGCGTATTTTTCAATCTCTTTTCAAGTGCTTATGCCGATAGGATAGGCCGAAGAAAAATTCTTGTCTTGTATGCCGTTTTAATGATAATTTCATCTGTTATATTTTTTGTAACAGACAACTATGTTGCGCTTATCATTGCAGCACTTGTAGGAACTATAAACGTCACAGGATCTGAAGTTGGGGCATTTTTATCATTAGAACAAGCACTATTGCCACAAACTGTACGTGACGTCCAAAAAAGAAATTCTATATTTGCAATTTACAATACCGTTGGAACTTTTGCAATGTCAGCAGGAGTGCTAGTTTCAGGTTTGCCTTCTATATTGCAACAGCATTATGGATTTGATCAAATTGGTGCGATAAAATCTCTTTTTCTAATTTATGCTGCCTGTGCAATAGTAGTTCTTGCAATCTACCTAGTGCTTTCTAAAAGCATTGAAGTAAAAGACGGTGCACCAAAATCTAGTCTTTCAATGAAAAACATCTCTCCAAAATCTAGGAGTATAATTGTAAAAATGTCATCGCTTTTTGCAGTTGATTCCTTTGGAGGTGGTTTTGTAATCCAAAGTATAGTTTCATTCTGGTTTTATACTAGATTTGGCGCGGATCTATCTACATTATCTTACATCTTTGCAATTGCTGGAGTGCTTACTGCCTTGTCTTTTATGGCCTCTACAAAACTTGCCTCAAAAATTGGATTGGTAAACACGATGGTGTTTACTCATATTCCATCAAATATTCTGTTGATAATACTTGCATTTGCTCCTTCTTTCTCAATTGCCATTTCCATATACTTTGCAAGGATGAGCATCTCTCAGATGGATGTCCCAACCAGGCAATCATACCTTATGGGAGTAGTGAGTGAAAATGAGCGAATTCCAGCAGCTACAATTACAAATACTTCAAGAAATATTGCTCAAGCAGTAAGCCCATCTCTTAGTGGAATTATAATCCAGGCGCTCTCACTTTCTGCACCATTTGTATTTGGAGGAGTATTGAAAATTGTATATGATGTAGGACTGTTTTTCAGTTTTAGAAAGATAAAACCCCCTGAAGAACTATGATTTTATCTATTTGATTTTTCAAGATATGATAAAATTCCTGTGTAGTCTATCTCTCCAAGTCCGTCGTTGATTGCCTTTTGATAAATTTTATTTGCAAGTTTAGACATTGGCATATTTGCTCCAAATTCTTTCGCAGTATAGGCAATTTCATCAAGATCTTTTTGCATCATTTTAAGAAAGAAACTAGGTTCAAAATTTCCATTTACCATTTTGGGTCCCTTGTTGACACTCATTCCTGTCTTAAAATATGTAGAATTTAGAACCTCAAGAAATGTCATTGGATCAAGTCCTGATTTTTTTGCAAGTATGATTCCTTCTGATAATGAAAGGGCAAGAATTGCAATCTGTGAGTTCATTGCAAGCTTCATCGCATGTCCAGAACCATTATCTCCCAAAAGAAATGTTTTCTCTCCAATTAAATCAAAAACTGTTTTACATTTTTCATAAATCTCTTTTTTACCTCCCACCATTACAATCATCTGACCTTTTTCAGCCAAACTTGGTCCTCCCATTACGGGAGTATCAATCATTGAAATTCCATACCCAGAAAATTTTTTTGCGATATTTTTTGATGATATGGGACTGATGGTACTCATGTCTGCAACAATTAGTCCATCATGTTTTCCATGGATTATCCCGTTATCTCCAAAAGCCATTTGTTCTATAACTGAAGCGTCTTTTAGTATGGTTATAACTAATTCACATTTACTTGCAAGTTCTTTTGGAGAATCAGCAACTCGAATTCCAAAGTTTTTTAGAGATTCTGCTTTTTGTCTAGTTCTATTATATGCTGAAATTTTATGACCTGATGAAGCCAAACGCTTTGCTATGGCACTTCCAAGAAGACCAGTGCCTATTATTCCAATATTCATCATAAGGTGATTTCTTTGATGGTATTTTTTTCTATTGGCTTTAAAAAGAGCGCAAATGATATCTCATTGACTAAAGATAATTTATTATGGAAAAAATTAGAGCATGTCCAATATGTCCAAATTGTGGTTCAAAGAAGTTTGATAGAATTCCAAGTGATGAAACAATTGTAAAATGTGTAAACTGTGGAAAAGAGATAGTAATCTAACAATGCCCTGCTAATTTTGCTCAATAACTGATTCTACCGTAAATTTGTTGCCTGTTTTGGAATAATTGTAAGTTTTTATTTCCTTGATTTCCAGTGTCCAGCATGGCTAAAAGTTGGAAAGATGCAGATGTAAATTTAGATCTTATAAAAAATCAGACGATCGCAGTAATTGGATATGGCATTCAAGGACATGCTCAGGCAAATAATCTCAAGGATTCTGGTCTCACGGTTATAGTTGGCTTGCAAGAATCAGGTTCTAGTTGGAAAAAAGCTCAACAGGATGGCCATCAAGTAATGTCTATTCCACAGGCGTGTGAAAAAGCAGACATTATTCATGTATTGATTCCAGACATGGTCCAGTCCCAGGTCTACAAAGATCAAATTGGACCAAACTTGAAGGCAGGAAAAGCATTATCATTTTCTCATGCAGCGGCAATTCACTGGGGTTGGATAAGTGCTCCAAAAGATGTGGATGTAATTATGGTTGCACCAAAGGGACCTGGTTCCAAAGTTCGCGAAACATATCAACAAGGATTTGGAACTCCATCAATTGTTGCAGTATTTCAGGATTATACCAAGAAAGCTTGGGAGCGAACACTTGGAATTGCAAAGGGTCTTGGTAGTACAAGAGCTGGTGTAATTGAAACTACATTCAAAGAAGAAGTAGAGACTGATTGGTTTGGAGAACAAGTGGACCTCTGTGGTGGTTCTGCATCCATGGTGATGAATGCATTTGAGACTTTGGTGGAAGCGGGATATCAGCCAGAGATTGCATACTTTGAGGTTCTACATGAATTGAAATTGATAGTAGATATGATTCAAAGATATGGCATTGCGGGAATGTATCGAAGAGTAAGTGAGACTGCACGATATGGTGGTCTGACAAGAGGCCCAATGGTTATGGATAAAGATGTTAAAGAAAAAATGAAGAAAGCATTGAAGATGATTCAGGATGGAACGTTTAACCAAGAATGGATTTCTGATTATCAAAAGAATGGCAAGAATTCATTTGACAAATATATGCAACAGATAGATGCACATCAAATAGAAAAAGTAGGAAAGAATATGAGAAAGATGATGTGGCCTGACTCTACCGAATGAAATTATTTTTTCTTTGCTAAATTGGTCTGAATAAAATCAATTATTGCTGAGAGTGGGGTTCCCGGACCAAAATTTCCCAGCACTCCACCTTTTTCAAGTTGTGGCTTGTCATCTTCTGGAATAACTCCTCCCCCTATTACTAGAACATCCTTGATACCTTTGTCCTTGATTGCTTTGGCTACTCTTGGAAATAGTGTAAGATGAGCTCCGTTTAGAAGGCTGAGTGCTACCACGTCAATATCTTCATCTTCAACTATCTGGGCAATTCTTTCAGGTGTTGCAAATAATCCGGAATAAATTACTTCCATTCCTGCATCTCTAAAAGCTCTGCATAAGACAAGAGCTCCTCTATCATGGCCATCAAGACCTAACTTTGAAACTAAAATTCTGATCCTCTTTGTTTGGGCCTTTTGTGACATGTACTATCAATTATGGTTTTAGCTTTTAAAAGGTTTATTTTGAAAAACCTCTGAATTTTGATGCTGACAGACAACAAGATTTATTGTGTATTATTTACGTGAGATTTCTATGGATATTGTGGCGGAACTTAAAAAAGGGAATCGAAGGGCAATTGCACGTGCAATATCTATTGTAGAAAACAACGAAAAAGATGCAAAATTAATCATAAAAAAGATATTCAAAAGTTCCGGAAAATCTATGAAAATTGGAATCACTGGGCCTGCAGGAGCAGGAAAAAGTACTCTGATTAACAGA
>QYPM01000051.1 GCA_007280465.1 Nitrosopumilales archaeon | reverse complement strand
TCAGTAGTTTTGAATGCCTTCATAAGTTTCTCCGTAGACGCCCTTGTTCCTTTGTTGGAATCAGAGTAAATCTCATCTGAAATCAATACCCCAGAGATATCCTTACGCTTACCTATCTTAAATTCCAAAGCAGGATCTGGTTTTACCAATATTTCGAACTTTTCCCCTTCTACTGAGAACCTCACGACTGTTACCTTTGTATCCATAATTGGGGTACTCATACTCGGTATTTATCTATAAAGAAAAACTCGCTAGATTTTTATTTGGAATTTTAGTCCCCTTTCGTAAGATTTGACTTCTTTAGAGATTGTTGAGGAAAGCGGCAACAGTATGGTTGTAAAATTGAAGGGTATACCCATTCAATATGCTAATGCACTTAGACGAATTTGCTTATCAGGAATTCCCACATTTGCTGTTGATGATGTTGTAATTATCGAAAATTCATCAGTTTTGCCTGATGAGGGAGTAGCCCATAGACTCGCAATGATGCCATTAAAAACAGATCTTGAGAGATTTATTGAGCCATCTACATGTGACTGCCATAGTGAGCTTGGCTGTAGTCGATGCAGAGTCTTACTTATGCTTGATTCCGGCAGTGCAGATACAACTCGTACAATAACTTCAGCAGAAATTAGCTCAGAAGATGAAGTTGTAAAGCCTGTTAGTCCTAATATTCCAATTGTTACACTAGCTCCAAGTCAGAAATTGAAAGTAGAAGCATATGCAAGACTAGGTAGAGGTAGCGATCATGCCAAATGGAATTCTTCTACAGTATCAGCCCTTACATCTACAAATAATCCCGATGAACATGTTCTGTATATAGAGACTACAGGTAGTTTATCTCCAAAAGAGGTTCTAAGAGCAGCCATCGAGGAGCTTGAAAAAAGATTGGGCGAATTCCAGAAGAACGTAGCCGCACTTGGTTGAAGCATATATTATATTTGGGTAAAAGTGGGCATTATTACACATGACTAATCAGGTTGTTATTCAAATGGTAAAGACCTTGCGTGGTGCATCAAAGAAGAACAATGCTCCCATTTGGGAAAAACTGGCAGAACTGGCATTAAAACCAACTAGAGCCAAGAGAACACTCAACTTGGGTCAGATAGATAAATTAGCATCAGACAATGATGTAATTGTGGTTCCAGGAAAAGTATTAGGAACAGGAAATCTTTCACATAAAATAACATTATGTTCATTTTCCATATCAGCTACTGGTGCAAAGAAGATAATAGAATCAGGCGGAAAGATATTAGATATATCTCAAATTATCAAGAATCATCCAACAGGTAAAGGAGTGAAAATAATTGGTTAAACAAGTTACTGAAGTAAAATCAGCAGAGAAGAATCCATCTTCACAAACAATCATAGTAGACGGAACAAATTTGATTGCAGGTAGACTTTGTTCACATGTTGCCAAACTTCTCATAAAAGGAAATAGAGTATCAATTGTAAATTCTGAAAATATTATGATTTCAGGAGATAGAAAAGCAATCATAGAAGAATATAGAAAGTTTTTGGAAGTAGCCAGTATCAATAATCCTAAATTCGGTCCGTTTCACCCTCGTAGACCAGACACCATCATAAGCAGAATGGTACGAGGGATGTTACCAAAGAATAAACCATCAGGTAAGACATCTTTGAAAAGATTAAGAGCTTATCTTGGAGTACCAAATGAATTAAGATCAAAGAAAACAACACAGTTCGATGATGCAAAAATTAGAAGACCTTCTCCATATTATACAACTCTAGGAGAATTAGGTAAAATGGTTGGGTGGCACGAATAATGGTAAAGTTAGAAAGCTATTATGCAACTAGAAAGACTGCACGTGCACATGCATTTATCACAAAAGGAGTTGGTCGTGTAAGAATTAACAATGTTCCAGTAGAAATGGTTCAACAAGAAGTAGCACGAGAAATCATGTTAGGACCTTTAGAAGTTGCAGGAGATCTTAGAAATAAAATAGATGTGTCAGTTAAAGTCAAAGGCGGTGGTTTTGTTGGACAATCATATGCAAGTGCAATCGCAATTTCAAGAGCCATGACAGGATGGACAAAATCCAGAAAAGAACCAAAGGATCATCCTCTTACAAGAACTGTGAGAGAAGATCTTAGAAAACGATTAACAGAATTTGATAAACATTTGCTAAGTGGTGACGATAGACGAAAGGAACCAAAGAAATTTGGCGGTCCTGGTGCTAGAAGAAGAAAACAGAAATCATATAGATAAACTTGAAAGCTGTAATTCTGGCAGGAGGCCGTGGAACACGCGGAAGGCCATTTACAGATCATATTCCAAAAGCAATGATTCCTGTTCAGGGAAGACCTCTCATTTATCACATTGTAAGATATCTGTCCAAGTTTGATATCATTGATAGCATAATCATACTAGGAGATTTTTCAGGAATTGGGAAACAGATAGAGAAATATTTTGAAAATCATATTTCAGTTAAAAAACCAATAAAGTTCATACAAGATTCACAGAGTGGGACGGGGGGAGATCTCATTCATCTAAGCTCAGCACTTGGAAAGAATAAAGAATTCATCTTGTGGTTTGTCGACAATCTATGTCCAGTAGACATAAACAAAATGTATCGTTTTCACAAGGATTCAAAGACTACAGCGACAATAGCTGTGAGAAGATATAGAAAAGAAGAAACAGGATTTGCAATAGTAAATAACGGAATTATTGATGAGTTTAAAGAAAAACCTACAATCGAATTGCAGATGGCAGAATGTCTTGGAATATACATCATCAATTCTGAAATAATAAATAAAATAAAAATTAAAAAACAAAAGAAAAAGGAGTTGAATCTCTCTTATGATATTTTACAGCCATTATCCAAGAAAAGAAAGATTGCAGCTTATGATATAGGAAAAACACAGTGGTTAGACATAGATTCTCCAACACGTGTTGATAGAAACAAAGAATTGATTTATTCCATAATAAAGAAATTCGGCACTTAGGTTTTGTGAGAACGTTCGTATTTTGCAATTTGGCTTTCATGTTGTAAAGTCATTGCAATATCATCTAGGCCTTCAAGTAGAATCTTTTTCCAATGAGGTTCAATGTCAAATGAAATAGGCGTATTATTTACCATGATTATTTGATCTTCTAAATCTACTTCAATTTCAGATTTTGTTGAAAATAATTTTTGTAATATTTCATCTGAGACTCTAATTGGTAAAATTCCATTTTTGAAACAATTATTATAAAATATATCAGCAAAAGAGGTAGAGATTATCACCTTAAACCCAAAATCATCAAGTGCCCACACTGCATGCTCTCGGCTAGAACCACACCCAAAGTTATCTCTAGCAAGTAAAATCTTGGAATTCTTGTACGCTGGATCATTTAAGATGAAATCTTTTCTTGGAATGCCACCTTGTTCATACCTCCAGTCATAAAACAAATATTGACCAAACCCAGTTCTCTGAATTAGTTTTAGAAATTGTTTTGGAACTATTTGATCAGTATCAACATTGACTTTGTCAAGCGGTGTGACTATGCTTTTTATCTTCATGAATGGTTCCATTCTAGTTCAGATCCAATTCTCTTACATCTACAAAATGGCCATTAATTGCAGCAGCAGCTGCCATTACAGGACTTACAAGATGTGTCCTTCCACCAGAACCTTGTCTTCCTTCAAAGTTTCTATTCGAAGTACTAGCACATCTCTCACCTGCTGCCAAGATATCAGGATTCATTCCAAGACACATGCTACAACCAGATTCTCTCCATTCAAATCCAGCATCTTTGAATATCTTATCAAGACCCATCTCTTCAGCATTTTTCTTTACGAGTTGCGACCCTGGTACCACCATTGCTCTTACTTTAGATGAGACCTTTTTTCCTTGTACAACTTTTGATGCTTCTATCAAATCTCCTAATCTTGCATTAGTGCACGATCCAATGAACACTCTATCAATTACAATATTTACAATTGGAGTACCAGGTTTAAGATCCATATACTGGAGTGCTTTTGTTGCACCCTTTACTTCTTCTGGATTTCCTTTACCATATTCATCTGGGAATGGAATACTTCCAGTCACATCATCTGTCATGGCAGGATTAGTTCCCCAGCTAACCTGAGGTGCAATGTTTTCCGCACTAAGTGTAAATGATTTATCAAATTTTGCCCCGCTGTCTGTTTTTAGATTATCACGCCAATCATTGACAAGTTCATCATAATTATTTGGAGTGTATTTTCGTCCTTTGAGATACTGGTATGTTTTTTCATCAGGTGCAATCAATCCAGCACGTGCTCCTGCTTCTATTGACATGTTACATATTGTCATTCTCTGTTCCATTGTCAATTCAGATATTGTGTCACCGCGATACTCAATTACGGTTCCAGTTCCCCCCGCAGTTCCAATTTTTCTTATAATTGACATGATTATGTCTTTTGCAGTTACTGCATGAGGATTCTTTCTCTTTCCTTGGATTTTGATTTCAAAAGTTTTCGGTTTTTCCATCATAATACATTGAGTTGCCAAGACGTGTTCAACATCACTTGTACCAATTCCAAAGGCAAGCGAGCCAAAAGCACCATGTGTTGATGTATGACTATCACCACAAACAATTGTTGTTCCTGGAAGTGTAATTCCTAGTTCAGGGCCTATTACGTGTACTATACCTTGATTTGGACTATGAATATCAAAGAGAGTAATTCCAAATTCTTTACAGTTTCTTTCAAGTGCTTTAATTTGCACAGATGATGTCTGATCTAAAATAGGTAACGACCTGTCACTTGTAGGTACGTTATGATCCATTGTTGCAAATGTGAGATCAGGACGTCTTACTTTTCTTGCATTGAGACGTAAACCATCGAAGGCTTGAGGAGATGTAACTTCATGAATGAGGTGTCTGTCTACATAAAGTAGTGAACGTCCATCTTCATCTACAACAATATGAGAATCCCATATTTTTTCAAATAGTGTCTTTGACATTCAAATCATCTTAATTAGAACCGGAGATATAATGGTATAAAACTTGAGAGCTAAGGTTTGTAATTGAACAGTCCACCAGCTTCTATTATTTTGCCTATCAATTCTGGAAAAGGCTTCATTTTGTATACCTTGTTTTTAGTCAAGTTTTTAATTTCATTTTTAGAGATATCCACTTCGAGTGAATCGCCATCTGAGATATCATGATATGCACTTTCATCGATTTCAATTGGGAGTAAGAAAGCTCCGTCTACTGCATTTCTATAAAATATTCTTGCAAAAGACAAGGCCAAGACTGCTTTCACTCCAGAATAAGAGAGAGCTATTGGAGCATGTTCTCTAGAAGAGCCACAACCAAAGTTTTTCCCTGCAACAATAAAATCACCAGGTTTAACTCTTTTATGAAAATCCTTGTCAAGTCCTTCCATGGCATGTTTTGCCAACTCTGCATAATCATGAATCTTAAGATAAGGACCAGGTAGAATTACATCTGTGTCGATGTTATCTCGTTCGTATTTTATTATAGAACCTTTCATTTCAAATCCCTCGGATCAGTAATCTTTCCCGTTATAGCAGATGCTGCTGCGACAAGTGGTGATGCAAGATATGTCTGGGATTCCACATGCCCCATTCTTCCTGGAAAGTTTCTGTTTGTAGTACTGATACAAATTTCATCTTTTGCCAACACACCCATATGAGCACCACAGCAGGCACCACATGTAGGAGGTCCTACAACTACGCCCGCATCTAAGAAAATTTTCAATAATCCTTCTTCCATTGCTTTTCTAAATATCGATATTGCTGCAGGTAACACTTCGGTTCTTATTTTTACAGTTCTTCCTTTGAGAATTTTTGCTGCAGCCCGTAAATCTTCTAGCTTTGCACCAGTGCATGAGCCAATGTATGCTTTATCAAGTTCAATTGAAGACAAGTCACGTGCAATTGCAATATTTTCAGGGGAAAATGGTTTTGCTACAGTTGGTTCTATTTCTGAGCCTTCATACTCGTAAATTTTTTCATATTGAGCATCTACATCACTATGAACTTCATCATATTTTGTAACTCCTCGTTCTGCAAGATAATCTCGTAATTTTTGATCTGGTTCTACTATACCGCTCTTGGCACCTGCTTCAGTTGTCATATTTGTTAGTGTCAATCTACTTTCAACTGACATTTCTGACACTCCTGTACCTCCAAACTGCATTGTCTTGTATGCTGCACCGTCGTTTCCAATATCACCAATTATTTGCAGTATCAAGTCTTTTGCCATCACATGATCTGGAAGTTTTCCATTTAGCTTAAAGTATAATGTCTCTGGGATCTTGAACCAAATTTTACCATTTAACAAAACATATGCAATATCAGTATGTCCAAGACCTGCTGCAAATGCTCCAAGTGCACCAGTAGTATTTGTGTGAGAATCTCCACCAACATACACTTCTCCTGGAAGCACCATGGCTTCCTCGTGAGACAAAGTATGACATATGCCATATTGGCCCATTCCATATTTGAAATGCTTCTTAATTCCAAATTGTTTTGTAAAGTTTGTTAGTGATACAATATTTTGTGCAGATATTTTATCTGCTGCAGGTACAAAGTGATCTTCTGCAACCCATACTCTTTCTGGATCCCATATTTTATCAATTTTCATTCCTGTCTTTCTCAATTTTTCAAAAACTGCTATTACTCCAGGTCCAGATACATCGTGAATCATCACTTTATCAACATTAACAAAAACCACATCTCCGGGGGAAACCTTTGATTTCCCAGAAGCACGGGCTAGGATCTTTTCAGTAATATTCAACATGAAAAATCAACTTTGTAGAAATTAAAATGTTTGCAGAACCCTAAATAGTAATTATTATTTAAAACCAGACATGCCTCTTACAGTTTTACCTATAAAGTCCACATTAAAAAAAGAACAATTTGATTTGTTCGAAAGTCTTGTAATAGATTTGGATAATGCTAGTATAGTTCCTGTAAATGGTGATGTAATAGTTATTTCAAGTAAGTATGTTGCAAATTCACAGGGCAGAATTTTAGAGTATGATAAAGTTGTCCCTTCTTTTGACGCAGAAAAAATTGGCAAGAGATTCCATATGAAATCCAAAATAGCAGAGATAATTCTTAGGGAATCTGATACAATATTTGGCGGAATTCCAGGATTTATAATTACATCATCAGATAATATCATGGCACCAAATGCAGGAATAGACAAATCCAACACACAGAGTGGAACTGTGGTTTTGTATCCAAACGAGCCATATCTTATTGCAGAACATCTTAGAAGAAAATTTCTGTTAAAGTATAATGTACATGTTGGAATAATTATCATAGATAGTAGACTAATGCCAGGAAGAGTAGGAACTGTAGGAGTTGCAATATCTTGTTCAGGTATTGAACCAACTTCTGATCTTCGAGGAGAAAAAGACTTGTATGGTAATTCTCTCAAAGTAACTTTTCAAGCCATAGCAGATGATCTGGCATCCATCGCAAATCTAAAGATGGGCGAAGGTTCAGATGCAACCCCATGTGTGTTGATAAGAGATTCTGAAGTAAGACTCACTGACAGAAAGATAAGAGAAAGTGATATGGCCATCTCATATGAACAATGTGTCTATGTTCGTGGACTAGGAACGAGAATTTAAGACAACTATAGTTTTAATATGACTAAAATGGACGCAGAGTCATGGTAGAGTTTCTTACTAGATATCCCAAAACCATGTACTTCATGGATGGTAACAAGAGTAAGGTCAAGGTTGACACAAAGGGAGTAGAACAACTCACTATAGTAGTAAAGAAAAGCGTTGATGAACTACTGAAGATATTTTCTCACGAAGGTTTCACTCATGTAAAATTTGAGCATAAACAGGAAGCACAGATTGGTAGCGGTTTGTCTCTTAAGCTAAAAAAACCATGGGAGATGCATGTAAGACTATTAGAAATGAAAAAAGGCTTTGTTGCAATCCAAGCAGAAGTAGAAGTATCACGTGATTATCTGCAGCATCTTTTTTGTCAGAGAACTCCAGTATTTTACGAGGTTGAAACACTGCTAAAAAAACATCAGGTAGAATACAAAATCTGGAATGAACGAATAAGAAAGTATGTCAATACGGTCATTGATAACTATAAAGTTAAACTTGCCACTCCAAGTTTTCCAGTATTAGCATGGAAACCCATGGTGTATGTAATTTCAACAGTAAGTATATTGTATCTGTTCAAGTATATCATGACAGTTTAGAACCTTTAATTAGAAATTTTTACCATTGTCTGTAAATGAGTGCAACCAAACTTCCACTTTCCCTAAGATTTTATGGTATTTCTCCATGGGAGCTTGAGGTTATCTACAGTCTATTACATAACATATTCAATGTAAATGAAGATCCCAATGCTGACCAAGATGAAAATTTTACAACCATGATGAATATTACATTTCCAATAGAATTCAATGAAACATTTTTCAAATGGTTTGGAACTCCACGATGGGACAAAATCAAGGGCATCATAAAGGAAATGAAACGAAGAAGAGGAGGTGGAAATAGTTTACGTGTATACATAAAATTCACAGGAAAACCAGACATTATCTTTACAGTAGATCTTGATGACAGACGTTCTTTTGATACTGCTATTGATAAAATTGATTTTGTTCTAGAATTGTTGCCATATCATCTTGATTCCAAAAAACTACCCAAAGAAATCACCGAAATCTCATACCAATTTGATGATATCAGTGGAAAATGGAATGCCATGGCAGGTGAATTAGGAGAACAAACATATCAATTTTCAGAAAATGAATGGAAGATTACTTGATCTCTTTTTCAAGAGGTTCCAACATAGAATGTAGTTCACGGTATTTTTTTTCAATAAAATCCAGCGATTCTTCTAGTTTCTTTGATTTTCCATATTTGTATCTAATAAGTTCTCTATGTCTCCAAAAATTTTTCCCCTCGCCTATTGATATAGTACTAAAATAATCAGGACCTTTGAGTTTATCAGGAATCTTTATGCTATATGGAAAAAGAAATTCTGCCATAAACCACTCATCGCCATCAGGGTAATCAGAACCAGTATCAATATCAAAGAAGAGATGCAGTAAATTAGTTTGCATCAATCCATCATCTCTAATTGTAGGATGTTTTACGTTTGATTTTTTAAAATCAAGTTTTACAAGATTTGGTTCGAAATATCCATCAATTATAGATTTGCGAAATATCTTGTTTACTTCTTCCAGATTCAAAGTAGAATAACCCTTTTTACGAAGATGCTAATAACTTATATCATTATCACAAACAGGCACACAATTATTTTAGGGGGATTCCAAAATTATCAATCAGATTTCTAGCTTGTCAAGCATTTTAGATATATCTGATATTGACTTGCCTCCAGCAGAAATTTCTTGATATGCAGGAGGGTTCTCAAGATAGTTTGGAATTCGCTCTAACATTCTTTGATCATATGATTGAGCTATATCATTTTGGTAAAATATTCCTGTAGGGATCTTTGAATCCCATTCGTTTGATTTTATCAATGCCTGAGTTAGTTTCTCATTTTCTTCTGCTGGTGAGTCTATGTGTACAACGGGATCATATCCCACATCCTCAAGCTTGTAAATTCTAGGCCTTGGCTTATTTGTCATTTCATCAATGTTATCCATTCCTGAGAACCAGTCTCTGGTATTGATATCATTGTAAGTAGGACATGGTTGTAAAACATCAAGAAATGAAAGACCCCTGTGCTTTATTGCTGCAATAATCAGATCTTTGAGTTGTCTAACATCATACGCATAACCTCTTGCAACAAATGTAAATCCACTTGCAATAGCTAATGCAATAGGATTTACCGATTGATTGACATTGGGTTCTGGAAGAGATTTGGTTTTCAATCCAAGTTTGAGGGTAGGAGATGCTTGTCCTTTAGTAAGACCGTATACTCCATTATTAAAAATAAGATAAGTCATATCCACGTTTCTTCTACCAGCTGCAACAAAATGTCCTGCTCCAATTCCCAATCCATCTCCGTCTCCACCTACTGCCACAACAGTCATCTCAGGATTTGCAAGTTTTGCACCCTGTGAAAATGGAAGTACTCTACCATGCAAAGTGTGAACGCCATACACATTAAGATAATGAGATGTTTTTCCAGAACAACCAACTCCAGAAAATATTGCTGCCTTGTGTCGTGGAATTTCCATCTCTGCCATAGCCATTTGAATTGCACTTACAATTCCAAAATCTCCACATCCCGGACACCAGTCATTGTGTACTTCGGTTTTGTAATCTGCTACATTAGACACCATATTTTAGCACCTGTTTTTTCTCTGCTTTGTTGTCGATAATTTTCTTGATAGAGTCAAAGAGTTCATCACATGTCATTGGTCTTCCTGTGTATTTTAATATGTAATAGTCAACTTTCCTATCCAGATATTCATTAAGTAATGAGCCCATTTGGCCATATTGATTTGCTTCAATATCAATTATTTTTTTAACTCCTGTAAGCATGGACTGGATGTATTTTGTTGGAAATGGATGAAGCATCTTGATTTGAATAAACCCAACCTTATAGCCTGCTTTATTGAGCATTTCAATAGCATCTAGAATAGGTCCTTTCGTTGAACCCCAGCTAAGAATGCAATAGTCTGATACTCCATAGTTTATCGCCTGATCTTCTTTAGGAATTTGTTCTAGTGCAAGTTCCATTTTATGCTCACGTTTATCCATTTTATAGATACGATTTTCTGGGTCTTCTGATATGTGACCAGATTCATCACTCTCATCTCCAGTATTCCAAAATATTCCATTTTCAAGTCCAAGTCTTGATCTTGGAGATATACCATCAGGAGATGGTCTGAATCTTTTATAGTCTGGCTCGTCAATTTTTTGAAGAAGTTTTCCACGTTCTATTGTAATTTTAGTTGGATCAAATCTTTTTACTGTGGAAACTGTACTTGCAATAAATTTGTCCATCATGTGAATTACAGGAATTTGATAAATGTCAGCAAAGTTGAAACATTTTGCCGTATCATAAAATCCCTCTTCAGTATCACCTGATGCGTATACAATTCTCGGAAAGTCACCATGTCCAGCATGAATTGCAAATTGTAAATCATCTTGTCCATGTCTGGTAGGAAGACCTGTTGATGGACCACTTCTTTGATACAAAGTTAATACAAGTGGAACTTCATTTATCCCAGCCCAACCAAGAGCTTCTGCCATTAGAGAAAATCCTGGACCTGATGTACTTGTAGAAGATCTTGCTCCTGTCAAGGATGCACCAATTACCATGCCAATTGCAGATATCTCATCCTCTGTTTGAACAACTAGAGTAGATCCAGGTCTGTTGTTTTCAACCTCAATAATTTCATTTGATTCCAAAAATACACTTTCATCTGATGCGGGAGTGATTGGATAGTATGATTGGAACCTGCAACCACATGCTATCTTTCCAAGACTAGTAGATTGAAAGCCTTGAGCTAGCATGATATGGTCTTCTTTTGGAATTGGAGATAATTGATACTTGAATTTAGAATATTTTACTGTAGAAAAATTATAAGCATAATTTGCTGCAGTTTTATTCATCTCCGCAACCTCTGCCTTTCTTGAAAATACAGAACCAACGGACTTTAACAATGTTTCAGGAGGAAGTCCTAGTAACCCAATAGATATAGAGACAGCAAGTACATTTTGCATACGAAACATTCCACGCATTTTTGGATTATTAGTCTCATCTGATAGATTACCCAGAATTTCTTTAAATGAGACGGGGTAAAGTGTAACCCCCCTCTCCTTGGCTGCGTCAAGTGCTCCTTGTATTGTAAACGGTTTATTTTTGGATGAAAGATATATCTCAAGACGTTTCTTGAATTGTGCATCAAGTGTATGAACTTCATCTGTTTTTATTGCAGATAAATCAGATTCATACACTATAGCGCCGTCATCAAATACCGCATCTGCATGTCGAAATATGGTTTCGGCATCAAAGCCCACTAGCATTGTAATTCCACTAACATTTGATCTTACTATTTTATCAGAAACTCTTACTCCAAAGTAACTATGCTCTCCTTTGATATTTGAATAAAATTCTCTTTTACCAAATACCTTCAGACCACAACCGGCACATGCACCAGCAAAAATATTTGCAGCAGTTTCAACACCTCCTCCTTGAGGACCACCAATAACCCAAGTTAGATCAATAGATGACATGATGCGTCTAGATTTTCATCAAATATTAACAATTCTATGATTTTTTTGAAAAGACTGGTAGTTAGCCACCAGTTGCTGCATCAAACAAGGCACATTCACATTTATCACGTTCACCACAAAATGGACAAACGCATACACATTTTTCTAAAGGATTTCTACATTGCACACAAATGGCAAACTCATCTTTGTGTTTCAATTGAATATCATTACTTTGATTAATTATAAATGAGTTGTTGTAAAGGCATAAAACGAATTCTTTTTGTCGATTTTTACTCAGGATTAGTTAATTTTTTATCATGATACGCTTAAAATTGTCATTTACTCATTGAAAATAGTTGAAAATATTACTCACACGAAGAATCCATGATTTTGCTGTAAAGGAACTCAAAAAGAAATATGATGTAGAAATACACACAGGAATGATTCCTATGCCAAAAAAGTTACTGATATCAAAAATCAAGGATAAAGATGGCCTGATCTGTTACCCGTATGATTCCATAGATGCAGATGTGATTAATGCTGGAACTAAACTAAAGGCAATTTCTACCTATAGTGTAGGCTATGACCACATAGACGTCAAGACTGCTACCAGCAGAGGCATCCCAGTAGGCTACACACCAGAGGTATTGACTCGAGCTACTGCTGATATGACTATGGCTTTGATGTTATCTCTTTTCAGAAGAATTCCTGAAGGTGATAAATTAATTCGTAACGATAAATGGAATACAATATTTGGTCCTTATGAATTTCTTGGAACTGATCTATATCAAAAGACATTAGGCATATTCGGAATGGGAAGAATAGGAAAAGCAGTGGCTAAAAGAGCTGTAGGTTTTGAGATGAACATAATTTATCACAATAGAACTAGATTATCAATTAAAGAGGAGAAAAAATTAGGAATGAAATACGTATCACTAGATAATCTTTTCAGAACAAGTGATGTTGTTAGTATACATTCACCACATACACCACAAACACATGAAATTGTGAATTTAAAATTACTTAAGAAAATGAAGAAGACTTCATTTTTAATTAATACTGCCCGCGGTAAAATAATAAATGAAAAAGATCTTACCATTGCATTAAAAAGAAAAATAATTGCAGGAGCAGGTCTTGATGTATTTCAAAGAGAGCCAATTAATTCCAAACATCCGATTGTAAAAATGAATAATTCCATATTAACACCTCATAGTGGGAGTGCAACTATAGAAACAAGAAAGAAAATGGCAGAGATAGCAATAAGAAATTTAGTGCTTTCACTCTCTGGAAGAAAACCGATTTACCAAGTCAAATTATAAAATAATTATTAGGCCATAGATTAGAGTTCAATTAGATCATTAGGATCTATTCTGATACAATTAGTACCCACTGGTTTTAAGCCAGTAAAATTAATAGTTCCCAGGGGAACCTTACCTTCCTTTTGGAGAGACTCTAACTTTTCTGTAAATGCATTTTTGTGCCCATCACATGCAACACCAACCATGTATTCACCATCTTTAGATTGTATAGAAATTACAAATTCAGGCGGCATTGGACAGTCTTGCCCCTTTTTTCTAATGGAGCAATGTTCTGGAAACACAGATTCATTTTTTGATTTCAGAATATTAATCTTGATTGAAGTTACTTTCACTAGACTTGGATAATAGTTTCAAAATCCCAAATGGAATCAGTCTTTCTGGGAGTGTACTGTAATAGTCCTTTTTCCTGCATAGATCTTACCACAAATGCAGAGTAGGCAGGAGCCCCAGTTGCACCAGGAGAATTGTAGTTTAAAATATGATAGGAGTTTGGACCCACCAGTTCTAACACATCGGGCAAGAAGTTTCCTTCAGGAGTTATGATAGGAGTTCTAATTCCAGCAGTACCTCGTTCTGAAAAGAACTCAGGTTTTACCTTGGGCATAAATTCCTGGATACGCTCTATCATGACAGTTTTTGATAAGGAGCTTAGCCATTCCTTTGCAACCAAATTCATAAAATCTGCATTAAGAAGTAATTTTCTTGTACTTCCTGTTACTATCTCTGTGAGTTTAGAAATGAATGTTTCAATATCTCCTACATAACCAGAATAAGTTTCTGGGCTTGGAACAGGAACTGCATTTGGTCCTACCTCACTTTTTCCATCAGATCTGATAATCCAATGTGGATCAAGAAATGGAAAATCAGGATATTTTGGAACAGAGTAAACATTGGTCTTGACTAGATTAGTGTATTCAGCATTTGCAATCCAATATTCCCCTCTAAAGTGAAGACTGGAATAATCATTTGCCAATCCAAACTTTTTTGCAACATCAAGTGAATATCCACCTGCACAATTTATTACAATTTTTGAGCTAATTTTTTCTTTATTTTGAAATGTAAGTATTGTGATATCATCAAGGTTTTCAACAGATTCTAGTTGTCTATCAAACAAAAATTTAGTTCCATTTCTTTGCGATTCTTCTTTTAATTTTCTTGTAAACTCTCCGTAATCAACCACTGCATCAGTTTTACAATGAATTGCAGAATGGCATCTGATGTTTGGTTCTTTTTGTGCCACATCACTACTGTTTAACAATTCAATATTCTTCTCAGACATCCCATTTCTTGGACCCCAATCCATATACTTTTCAAGAATTTTGTGTTGAGTCTCATCAAGCGCAATCTCCATGGTACCTACCATATTCCATGGTAATCCCTTTTTCTTGGCAAATGTCTCCCACATTTCATGGGAAAGAAATGCAGCTCTTGCAAGCTTTCCTTTTTTTTCAGGATTAAGATAGAATGGAGAATGTACTACTCCTGTGTTACGGCTGCTTGTATGCATTCCAACATCAGATTCTTTCTCAATGACTACAATCTTTGCATCATACAAATTTGAAATCCAATACGATATAGAAGTTCCAAGTAACCCTCCACCGATAATTGCTACATCATATTTTTCCAATGATGTAAAAATAACAAGGTCTGATTAATGGATTTGTAAAAGGCGCCGGGAGAGAGATTTGAACTCTCGAACCCTTGCGAGTACGCGCTTTATGGTTTTCTAATTTCCAGGCGCGCGCCCTACCAGGCTAGGCGACCCCGGCATTCATCTCGCCAATTCAATTTCGTTGTAAAACCGACTATATATTACTGTAAGAGATAATCATTTCACAAACTTTTTTCTGTAAATACCAGCAATTATTGCAGAGCCTATGAAGGGGGCTGTCCAGTATAACCATAGATCATTAAGATAACCAGATATTATTGCAGGAGCTAATGCTCTTGCAGGATTCATCGAAGCTCCTGAGACAAACGCCAAAAAGAAGATATCAAGACCTACCATTGCGCCGATTACAATTCCACTGATTGTAATTCCTCCAAATCCTTTCAGTCCTTTTGTATGAACAACTACCATAATTACAGCCATCAGCAATGCAGTAGCTAGAATCTCAACACCTACAATGAGGAGAATTGAAAAATGATAATCCGGAGCATTTGCTCCAAGATGTGCTTCAGTACCTATCACATATTTTACAAAGATACTGCCTAACAGTGCACCGATTATCTCTGCACCAAGATATAATGGAAAGAGATTCTTTGGCATGTGTTTTGTGATAAAAAATCCAAGCGTTATTGCCGGATTAAAATGTGCCATAGATATTTTTCCAAATATACGTACCATTATTGCCACTGCAACTGCTGGAGCCAAAGCTACAAACCATAGACCAAGTGTTCCAGAATATTTCATGGTCAGCACTACAGAACCTGTTGCAAATATTACTACAACAAATGTACCAATCAATTCAGCAAAGAACTTCTTTTGATTTGAGGACAGTCTGTTTGTTATTCTAGAGTTTTGCAAAGTTGTCTTACCTTTTGTTCAATATTGTCTCTTATCTCACGCACTTTCTCAATGGGTTTTCCTTTTGGATCTTCGATATTCCAATCAACAGAGTTTGTCATAAAAACTGCTGGACATTCCGTTTTATTCATGCATCCCATATTCACGTTCAAAATTGAATCTGAAATAATTTCACTAGTTAACATCTTGGGTTTCTGTTTGTCAAGGTCTATACCAACTTCTTTCATTGCCTCTACTGCGATAGGATTTATCGCTGGGGTGGGTTTTGTTCCAGCACTTATTGCCACATATCCTGTTGGAGCATATTTTCTAAAGAAACCTTCTGCCATCTGGCTTCGTCCTGCATTTTCAACACAAATAAACAGAATCTTTTTTGTATTACTTGATTTTTCAAACGAACTCATAACAATCACTTGGTTGCTTTAATTACAAGGCTGGTAATTTTTCTACCATTTACCTTCTCGCCTTCCATGTACACCCTCTGGTCTAGGACACTAACATCATGAAAGCCTGCTTTCTTGATACTTTCAATATAATGTTCTTGTGTCAATGCGCCATCAATACAGCTGCACCACTGTTCTGCATTGACTTGGTCTGGTTCTAGTTCCTTGTCTGTTACCAAATCAGAGATTACCATTCTTCCGCCCTTTCTTAATATTCTATAAACTTCCTTAAACGCACTTGTCTTGTCCGAAGTAAGATTAATCACGCAGTTACTAATTACTGCATCAATGGTATCATCATTTACTGGAATATTTTTTTCAATGTCTCCTTTTCTGAATTCTACATTTGTATAATTGCCATTACGTGCATTCGTCCTTGCTTTTTCCAACATTTCATCAGTCATGTCAATACCAATTACTTTGCCTGATTTTGATACCTTATTTGCAGACAGGAATGCATCTATTCCTGCACCTGAGCCTAGGTCTAAAACAGTTTCACCTTCTTTGAGATCTGCAAATTTTATTGGTGCACCACACCCTACACCTAAAATAGATTCTTGTGGGATTGACTCCAATTCTTTTGGGTCGTAGCCAATTATTTTTGTAGCATCAATAACAGAATCATTTGTACTGCATTCGCCCGGCATACAACAACAGTCAGAGTTGCCAGTTAGTGCAATCTTTCCGTATCGCTCCTTTACTTTGTCTTTTATTGTATCACTCATTTTAATCCCATGACAAGTTCTTTCACTTTTGTTTCTATTTGATCTCTTATCTCTCGGACTTTTTCTATTGGTTTGTCTTTAGGATCCTCAATTCCCCAATCAACATAATTACCAAGAATAAGAGAAGGACATTCTGTAGTATCCATGCATCCCATATTCACCTTCAACTCTGCCCCTCGAATTTGATCTTCAGATAGTATCTTTGCTTTATGATTGCTAATATCCACTCCAGCTTCTTTCATGACTTGAATAGCAAGTGGATTAACGTATGATTTTGGACTAGAACCACCGCTCATTGCATTCCATCCCTTTGGAGCATATTTTCGGAAAAATCCCTCAGCCATTTGGCTTCGGCCGGCATTTTCTATGCATGCAAACAGGACATATTTTTCTGGTTTTTTCCCAAATAACCCCATTGTATCTCTTGCATTAGTTTAGTTAGTAAACCATTTAAGTCATCAAGGAGAAATAAGTACAGTTAGTGTAAAGATGGAAACTAAAAGAAAATCACTTCCAATGGTTAAAGATAGTTGCGGTTTTGAAGGATATGATGCTTCCTCGTTAATGTCTGAAACGTCAAAGCTGAGAAAAATAATTACCAAAAGAGGCACACTTGAAATTCTAATCCCATTGTGTTGTACAACTGAACCGGTACGACATAAACAATTCAAACAGGCTTTGAAAGGAATTAGCAGTAAGACTCTTGCTATAAGATTAAAAGAACTTGAGAAAAGTGGAGTGTTGGAAAGATTATCTTATAATGAAATCCCTCCAAGGGTAGAATACAAGCTAACTAACAAAGGACAGGAACTTGTTGAATCTATGATTAATCTTTTACAATGGATGAAAAAATGGTCTAGATCAAAATAGACATTTCATAGAATTGTACATTTTGTTTTCTATTTTAGAAAAGTCTATTTCAACAGATTTATGGTAACAGATTTTGTTAGTGAAGCACTAACATCTCCAGTGGTACTTGATACTATCTTGTATCTTCCTTGGTATGCTTTGCCACCATCAGATTTAGTTTGATCCCAGACAAATGTCTTTTCTTCTTTTGGATCTAGCTTAGAAATTACTTGTGCAGATAAAGGAGAATACACAAGTATTCCATCAAGTCTAGTTATCTTCAACCCATAAGAAGCATCAGAAAATGTAAGAGGCATAGTGCCTGAATTTATTATTCTAATGTTAACCAGTTCTCCAAGATGATAGTTGATTTTATCAGGAATTATAGTAAGAGATGGACCGTTCTCATATACAAGAGTTGGAACCTGATTTGCAATTTGAGAAAGATAATATCCCAAGAGTCCGGCGGCTACTAATCCTACCATGAAAAATATTGCAGCGCCTTTTGGTATCAACTTGAAAAATTTGATTTGATTCCTTTTTAATTGTTAACTACGGGCTTTGTTCTCCAACTTTTTGGATAGGTGTTTGGAGCCATGATAATTCTTTTGATCTTAAAGGCAAAGCCTTTAGTATTTTCAACAATCTCATCTTCATTCAGAGTTGCTTCTGCAAGAGCTACAACCTCTCCTTTTTGTGTATATATTGCAACAAAATCTCCACGCTTCAGTCCAGGCGATATTTCAAGAATGCCAGGGATTGCAAGCTGAGCTCCATGGCAAAGAGCATCTACTGCAGAGTCTCGTATTACAACTGACTTTATCTCGCTTAACGTAAATTCTATTGGCATCATTATTCTCCTCAGTTTTTTGTCATCTCCATTTTCTTTCCATAAAGCATAAGCATCAACAAGGTCGTGTATTTTTACTAAATTAGAATCCTCATTGAAGTGCCCCACTCTACTTCTTCTAAGCTCAATCATTGTTGCACCTTCACTAAGAATCTCTCCCATATCATAGAAAATTTTTCTTACATAGGTTCCTGCTTCACATAAAATTCTTAAAAGTAGTAATCTTTCCTTTTGTTCTATTACTTCAATTTCATATACATGTCTGATTCTGGTTTGTCTAGATACTGCAGATCGTTGAGGTGGCTTTTGAAAAATCTTGCCAGTAAGTTGTTTGAGTACATCAGCCAATTTTTCTTTTGGTGGGAGTGTATGTAGTCTTCCAAGAGCGTGATATTCTTTTGGACCAAGTAACAGAACTATGAGAGCCTTTGTAGCTTCTCCCAGTCCTATTGGTAAAAGTCCAGATACTTGTGGATCAAGTGTTCCACTATGACCTGCTTTTGGAACATTCAGTATTTTCTTAACCCATGCTACCGTCTCATGACTTGTGGGGCCATTTGGTTTATCTAACAAAATGAAACCATAGTTGAGAAGCTGCTCAATTGATCTCTGGTCATAATACGTACCATGGGCATCATTTGTGATGTCCTGGTCGATCACTCTAAGATTTTGTAATTGTTTGAGTGTCATAGTAGTATTTCACTGCGTTTTTTGCCTGTTCGAGAACTTGCTCAGGTCCAAGATCATCCGTGTTTATTATTTTATTAAATACAGAAAGGTCTTCTCCAAAATCAAAACCATAAAGCTTCTTGTATAATGTTTTATTTTCATCATATCTTTTTTTTACTATCCCAAGTGCATCTTGTATTGATATGTTATCCCGCATTGTCATTCTTTTAGCACTATTTTCATGTGAACCTGCAAGCCAGATTTTAATTCCATCTTTAACTAACCACGGTAAAGTATAGCTTGTTATGATTACGTCTTCAGTTACAAATATTTTTTTCAATTTTTCGTCAACTCCTTTATCAAATTCAGAATTTCCTTTTCGGATATTAAGAAAACTCATTCCTTCATCTGTGTCCCAAAAATCATCATTATCTGTTTCAAAGCCTTGATCCTTAGCCATTTCTTTTAACACATCACCTCCACTGAGATATTTTAAATCAAATTCTTCTCCCAGCCCTTTTGCTATAGTAGTCTTTCCTATGGCTGGTGGACCAGAAATTATAACTGAACGAAGCAATTTAGCTTGTATCCATTGTAGTTTTTGTAATTCTCATTATGATACCACTAAAGGCAGCAGATGATAGGAAGTACCATGCCCAGAAATACAATTCGTTTACATGATGACATATGTTTGGATGACCAGGAAGTTGAGATTCTGCAACTTTTGCAGCAGTACAAGTTAATTCAAAAAATCCTCCAGGTATGATGTTTAGATTTATTGGGGAAATGGCTACAGTATAGGAAAAGAGCGGCGGAAGTACAAAATAGAACACCATAATCAATGGAAGAAAAGTAATCATCATTGGCCTCATATTCATTTGCATAACTTCCATATTCATTTTATTCATGTATGCAGATTTCTTGTTAAGCTCATCAGTTTTTTCTTGATCTTTTGATTTGAATGCAGCCATTCTTTCCTTTTGCCAAGCTCTCGTTTCTTTAAGTAATCTTTTCAATTTATCTTGGTCAACCATCTTTCGCTTTATCATTGCATTAAGCAGGTTAAGACCTATAGAAATAAACATTATTCCAAAAGCAGCTGGGATCATTCCCTTTACTATTGGATCTGCACTTCCCATAGGACCCTTGCTTAGACCTGGAATCTGTAGTACCATTGTATTTATGAAATCAAAGAATATGCTATGTTCCATTGTTAAACCCCATTGCACTTAGGATACCTTTTGCCGCTTCATCAACCTTACCTTCTGTGTTAAGAACCATCTTAATTGGTGAACCGCAAAGTATTGAGCAAGTAGACAGCATTGCACTTGTAACATCAAGTTCTTTTTTTATCGTATCAATTGATACAATGTCGCGAGTTCTACTAGTATCCGTCATTCTACGATTATAGATCTCTTCAGGTCTTGCTGATATCATAATAAAACTATCAGGATTGAGTATCTCTAAAACATGATTTGGAAGCCCCGGATAGAAGCCTTCCTGTGTAGAAATGAATGCGTGAGTATCCACAATCACTACATCATCAGAGATTGAAGCTATTGTTCTTGCAGCCATAGATTGTAATTCTCTTTGCTCTTTAACTGAAAGTTTTCTAAGATCATCCCTATTCTGAACTCCTTTCTTTTTAGCTTCGTTGAACATCACCGTTCCAAAAATTGAGACGCTTACTTTGACATTTTTCTCTTTTAATAATTCTACTACGCGTGATACAACTGTAGTCTTTCCAACACCTGGAATTCCTACAATTATTACCCGATTACTTTCTGCCAAGTAATGCACCCAGTGTAGGCATTACTTCTTCGACTCTTTCTCGAACAAGTAAATTGTAATAGTTAATTAGAATATCAACTGTCAGCAACATTCCTGTCCCTGATCCAAATGTTCCCAGTACATCAGAAGTACCAGCTAACAATCCAAGTATCATAGAACCAATTATAGTAACAGATGGAATGTATTTTTGAAGTAGGTTTTCTACTGGTTGATTTGAACGTCTGAAACCTGGAATTTGTACGTCGGCATCAAGGAGATTTTTGGCTGCGCTTTTTGCAGAAAGACCACCAAGCTCAATCCACAATCTACCAAATAAAACTACGATCCCAACCATGAATAAAATATACAAAACAGCTCTCATGGGATCTAATGCAACAATATCCAAACCACGTGGTGCAGTTACATAGTACAGTACACCCCCTGTTGGAGTGGATGGAGACGTGGGATCAAACATTCCTAAGAAATTCAGGATTGGGTTTGCATTTCGGGGGTTAAAGTTGGCCCACATGATTTGTCCCATAAACACTGCATTAGCAGTAAGGGCAGAAGCCAAAATTACTGGAATGTTTGAGACGTACATTAACTTGATTGGATATACTGCTGAGAATCCTCTGTATTTGGTAGATACGATTGGGATTTCTATCTTGATTCCCTGAGTATATACAAGAATCAGTAAGACTCCAGCTGTTATGAATAAACCAAATATGCCAGGTAATTGGTTAGACCGGAAGAATAGATTAGTAAAATCACTATTAATTATACCATGTATAATATTTGGAAATACACCTACTGGACCTCCATCTCCTGCAGGAACTGGACTGAATAAACTCCAAATTACTTGTTGAGCTACACCTGCAGCAATAAACATACTAATTCCACTTCCAAGTCCCCATCCCTTTTGTACCAATTCATCGAGTAGCATGATTATCACGGATGCTCCGATCAACTGTCCTATCAGAATGAAGATAGCTTCATGGTTAGGCATTCTAGGTCCATAAACTGCCATACCATACAATGATGATTCAGCAATGATTACTATGTAAGTGACAATCTTGGTGGCTGTTTGATATAATTCTCTGTCCTCTGGTTTCTTGAAATCAAGATGAAATATCTCAGAACCTTTTAGGAGTTGCATTAAAAGTCCAGCAGTAACAATAGGTCCAATTCCAAGTTCTATCAATGTACCCTGTTGCGAAGCAAAAATTACTCTGGCAAATGCAAGAAAATCAAAGGATGGTGTTGAAGCTCCATAAAGAGGAGTTTGTCCCATAATCATGTAAATAAATAATGCTACTCCACACCACATCAAACGGACTTGTAATGGGATTTTCTTTTTGGGCTTTGGTACTTGTGGAATGTAAACTTCAGCTTTTGAGATAATAGTTTTTAAAAAACCGCCAGAGGACTTGCCTTCTTCTGCTGTCACGCTACTGCTTGCACCTCTCCACCAGATTGTTTTATTTTTTCTTCGGCAGAAGCAGAGAATTTTTCCACCTTAACAACATAAGCATTCTTAGTCTGTCCTCCTCCTAACAGCTTATCATAGCCTAGTTCAGTAAGGTCTATCAGTTTCTTGCCGCCTTCCTGTTTTCCAAATTTTGCAAAGATATCATCTAGATCTCTTACACTAGCCCATTTTCGAACTAGATTTGGATGTGGTGGATGAGTAGAATCATGTCCAAAATGTTTTGGATCAGTCATTAGCATTCTTATGAAATGATGTTTATGCAAACCTGATTGGCCAAGTCCTCCTTTATGACCACTTGCTCTGTGTTGAGCAATCTGTCCCCAACCACAGTGTCTGCTTCCTCGGTATTTTCTTGTCTTTCTTAATCTTGTTGGCATTTTACATCATTAACCTCACTTGTGCTAAGAGTTCTTTATGACTTCCAAGGACTCCTCCTTCGCCATACATCTTCTTCGTATTTCGTTTGAATCCATGTTTTGGTGGTGATAATGCAAACCATGGTTTAAGTGGTTTTAATTTAGATAATGTAGCAGTGCCCTCTGCAATTGATTTTGCAAGTTCATCGGTATTTTTGAATCCTAATTTTGTCATATCTTCTGGTGTAATTTTTTTATAACCACCCTTACGTGCCTTTTTCTCCAATAGCTCTTTGGTGGTTTGTACATCTATTTCCTGCCACGAGACGTAATGTTTAATCTTGTCAAGCATGCCTTTGGTATTGTCTTTTTCTGGAATTATTGTAGCGCGGAATCTTTTATCCAAGTGTAGAAGATCCATCGTAGTGTCAGCCCAATAAGGAACATTAACGGTTCCTTTCATTCTAACTATTAAGAAAGCTTTACCCATCTTCATTCAACCCTGACTAAATGTTTGTCTCAAACAATCCAAAACAGCTCTTGATGTAGATGTCATGGTGTTTGTTGACCCGGTACTTTTTGTCCAAGCGTCCTTCAAACCTGCTAATTTCAAAAGATTTCTAATATTTCCACCTGCAACAAGTCCTAGACCTCTTGGCCCTGGAATAACTTCTATAGTAACACTTCCACCTCTACCCCTGATTTTGAATGGGACTGAATGTGGTTGTTCACACCTACACTCCCAACTTCCACAACCAAGTTTTACTGGACTGACATTAAGATAAGCTTGATTTGTTGCTTTTTCAATTGCAATTCTCATCTGTTTTGATTTCCCTTGACCTATTCCCAACCAACCATTTTCATCACCTGCTGCAACAAGTGCCTTAAATCTCGTATATTCACCGTTGGTTGTTTGTTTTTGAACAATTCCAACATCAATTACTTCTGTTTTAATTCCTGGCAATAATTTTTTAATTATTCCAGCTTCTTGAATTCTATAACCATTTTCATAAATTTCTTTCATCGTTGTAATCTTTTCAGTTGCAACTAGTGTTCCCAATTTGGTCCTTGGAACCCAAACCTGTTCTGGTTCTCTTCTTGGTGGTCTTGGTCTTTGTTCTGTTCTACTCATTTAGATTTAACCTCACTATCAATCGCAGATCTTACTTTATCGATCTCATTCGCAACTTTAAGATGCTTACCACTAATCCTCTCTTCAGATGGAAAAGTTTCTGCGTCTGCGGGTACATCTAGTCCAGCATCTATTATTCCTTTCAATGCGGCAGCAATTCTTTGAGTATATTTTCTAGTTCCAGTATAAAGTACTGCACTCTTGACTCCACTTGCAAGTGCTTTCTTACCTGCAAGATAACCAGTAAGATATGCTGCCGGTATACTCTTTCTTGATCCCTTCCAACCTTTATTGATAAGTGATCTGGAATGAGCTGATGAAAGAACCTTATCACCGGCCATTTCTGGTTTATGAATTTGTACCAGTGTGTTTTCGTTTGATATCTGAACTGTGATAAAGTCTCGTCTACCCATCAAGAGATGTCTTCTCTTTTTGTAGTTGGTCTTCTCGTCCCGAGATCTGCGTAATATTTGTGAATATGCCATATGTACTAATCCTATTTACAAAAAATTTTGGTGAAGCTCTTATAAACGTTAGACTTGGAGTAGTAAAGCCATTAGTGCCTTTTGTACATGAAGTCTATTTTCGGCTTCATCCCAAATTACTGATTGTGGACCATCAAGTACCTCACTTGTAACCTCTTGACCTCTTTTTGCTGGAAGACAATGCAAGAAAATTGCATCATGATTTGCTTTTTTCATTAAATTTGAGTTTACTTGAAAACGTGGTAGAAAATCTTTTGCTCTATCCGTTGCTTGATGATGAATTGAAACAAAGGTATCAGTCACCACGACATCAGCATTCTTTACCGCCAGTTCTGGGTTACTAAGCAACTGAATATCAATGAATTTTTTTGATTCTTTAATTATATTCAGATTTGGCTCATAACCTTTAGGAGTTGCAATGTTGATATCAATAGATACTTTTGCGCACCCATAAATCATAGAATTACAAACATTATTTCCATCTCCAATCCACGCAATTTTTAATCCGTTAAGTTTTTTCTTTTTCTCTTTAATTGTCATAAGATCTGCCAAGATTTGACATGGGTGAAATAAATCAGAGAGTCCGTTTATTACAGGTACAGAAGCATTTTTGGCTAATATTTCTACTTCATCATGAGAATATACCCTAGCCATTATCAAATCAACATATCTCGAGAGTGTCTTAGCAGTATCTTCTATTGTCTCTCCTCTTTTTAGTTGAAGATCATCTGCAGACAAATTGAGAGCATGCCCACCCATCTGAAACATTCCAGTTTCGAAGCTGACTCTTGTTCGGGTAGATGGTTTCTGAAAAATCATAGCAAGTGTTTTATTTTTTAACAGGGGTTTGGAAATTCCTTTTTTAAGATCTTTTTTTAGTTTGATAGCATTTTCTATTATTTTCAATAATTCATATTTTTTCAACTCATTTAGTGTTAGTAGATCTTTTGTTTTTACTTTCATTTCTTCCCCCATCCAAATAAAGAACGCTTCTTCTTAGGTTTTTCATCTCCCATTTCTTCAATTTCGTCTTTCATAGTTTTTAACTCAACTTGTGGTTCTTGTTTTTTTGGTCGTCCTTCAGAGATCCATTTTTTAATATTTGATGCAAGTTTTCTTGCTTGATCATCATTTTCAGGAGGAGGTACATCAAAGAGGTCAGAATACTTTTCAATATCTTTTGTTGAGATTCCTGCAAACTGATCTTCTTCTAAAATTTGTTTTTCACGTTCCTTATCAATAATGATTTCTGGTTTTAGTTCAACTTTAGGTTCTGGTTTTAGTTCAACTTTAGGTTCTGGTTTTAGTTCAACTTTAGGTTCTGGTTTTAGTTCAACTTTAGGTTCTGGTTTTAGTTCAACTTTAGGTTCTGGTTTTAGTTCAACTTT
>QYPM01000060.1 GCA_007280465.1 Nitrosopumilales archaeon | reverse complement strand
TTCTGGTGATTGTTCCCTGCTGTACAATGTTGAGCTTGTGAATACCGCAATTTGCCACCTCAAGGACATCTAGGACATAGTTTCGGAGTACCTTTTTTTGGTTTAAATAGTAAATATTCTCTCCATTTTCATCCATCTCTCGGGTTATTATTACAGCATTAGAGTCAACAGGAATCTTTCTGTCAGTATTATCAAAATGGCAGCTTACACGAGCTATCTTGGCACCGTGCTTTGCATTATCAACATCATGTAGCAATGAACGAAGCTTGTCTACTCTCATCACTTTGGGAGAGTTTTCACCAAGCGAAAACGAGATGGCATCAAGTATGTTACTCTTGCCTGAACCGTTTGCTCCAGATATTGCAACCAATCCTTGTTCAAAATTTACTATTGTATTTTTATATCCAAAGGACTTGAAGCCGAAGATCTCTAGCTTGCGTATATGTACCAATGCATCCGATAACCTTTGAGCTGAAATAACAGATTATTGCCAAGTTTCATTGAGCTGCTGAATAAAAATTCTAATGTGATATCTAACTATCTCGTTTGCCTTCTACAAATTCTGCAAAGGCTTTCTTTGCTTCAGCGTATGGCATCTGAATAGGAGGATGCTTGAAGCAATATGATGAGATGCTTGTCATTGGTCCAGATAGCTTTCTGTCAAGTGCAATCTTTAGTCCTCTGATTGCGTCGATCATTATTCCTGCACTGTTATAGGCATCAATTACTTTGAGTTTTAGATCCAACTTGACTGGGATCTTGCCAAAATATTTTCCTTCCAAGTTTATGTAACATATTTTTTCATTGTCTATAAAATCAACATAATCACTAGGACCTATTCTCATAGGGATATCATAGTCTGCCATGGCCTTGACTGCACTTGTCTTACTGATTCTTTTATCTTCCAATCTCTCTTCGTCTAGCATGTTAAAGAAATCCATGTCACCACCAATGTTTAGTTGGTAAGTTCCATCAATCTGTACGCCTCTATCTACAAAGAGTTTGACAAGAGTCTTGTGAACAACTGTTGCCCCAAGCTGGCTCATCACGTCATCACCTGCAAGTGGAATTTTTTTATCTGCAAAAGCCTGTTGCCATTTTGGTTCAGATGCAATAAAAACTGGAATTGCGTTAAGAAATCCAATTCCTGCCTCTAGAGCCTGACTTGCATAATGCCTTACCGCATTAGTACTTCCAACGGGAAGATAATTTACTAGCATTTCTGCTCCTGTATCTTGAAGAACCTTTTTGACGTTTACATCAGGTTCAGAAGAATTGGTAACAATTTGGCTCAAGTGTCTACCTAAACCATCAAAGGTTGGACCTTTTTGAACAGTCACGCCCATGTGTGGCACTTCGGCTACTGTAATAGTATTATTTGGCTTGGCATAGATGGCTTCAGATACATCTCTTCCTACTTTGGTATCTGCAACATCAAATGCTGCCACCACTTCAATATCCCCAGGCTCATATCCGCCCAAGTTATAGGCAGTCAAACCTATTGTATCATGAGTATTTTCTGAATAATATTTTGCGCCTTGAATAATTGCAGAAGCACAGTTTCCTATACCTGCTATTGCAATTTTGATTTTCTTACCCAACTTCGATAGCTAGCAAATAATCCATCATATTAATTACTTGTGATTCTGAGCAGAGGATTTTATAGCCCAGAATCGATTTATTGAATAATGATAAAACCTGGCAAGCCTGTCAAGGATATTTGTATCAAAAAAGGAGATACAATTGATACCATATTTGATCAGATGGCAAAATCTGGAGGGTTTGAATCAAAAAATCTTGTTGAAGGTCTTACCATTCTAACTTCAATGATAGAAGACAAAACCTGTCTAAAGTTTATGTCATTTGTTGGCGCAATTGTATCAACAGGTCTCAGAGGAGTAATTACAGACATGGTAAAAAACAAAATGTGTGATGTAATAATTACAACATGTGGAGCTTTGGACCATGACATAGCTAGACATTATTCCAATTATCTAGAAGGCTCATTTACAATGGATGACAGCGAACTTATGGAAAAAGAGATTCACAGACTGGGAAACGTTCTAGTTCCAATGAAAAGTTATGGTCCATTGATTGAAGAAAAGATGCAAAAATTTCTTTTACAAGCATACAAAGATGGTAAGAGAGAGATGTCAACTAGAGATATAACAAAAATGATTGGAGAACAATTGGGTGAAGATTCATTTCTTTACTGGGCCAACAAAAATAACATTCCTGTTATAGTTCCAGGAATAATGGACGGTGCAGTAGGAAGCCAGATCTGGATGTTTTCACAAAATCATGCCGATTTTAAATTAAATATTTTATCGGACGGGGATTTATTATCTGGATTAATCTTCAAGGCAAAAAAATCTGGGGCTCTAATGATAGGTGGAGGAATATCAAAGCACCACACTTTATGGTGGAATCAATACCGAGAAGGTCTGGACTATGCAGTATACATCACAACTGCTCAAGAGTTTGACGGTAGCTTGAGTGGGGCACTTGTCAGAGAGGCAATATCATGGGGCAAAGTTACAAAGAATGCAAAACAGACTACAATACATGCAGAAGCAACTACGATTCTGCCGTTTCTTTATTCGGCACTACTTGCCAAGCTCAAATAGTAAAGACATTTTTGCTGTAAATACTCTCAAATCCCAGGTTAGAATAAAATTTTGAGAGATTGTCCCTCTCATAAGTTTCAAGCATAAGAAAATCTAGATTTCTAGAATTTACCTCGTGTAATGCAAAGTCAATCAAGGAAGCAGCGGACCCTTGTTTCCTCTTAGAAGGAATGGTACCTAGACAGTAAAGCCCCAGGATTGAGTTTTTTTCATACAGGGCCATACACGAACTACTTGATTCATCCACATAGTATTCAGCTGACGAAATGGAGTTTTTCAATATAGAACTTACAGGTTCTGCCCACCCTGGACAATCATATGCCTCACAAAAGATTTCTGTCCACAGGGATATAGTGTCATGTGTGATCTTGGTCGCAGTACGTTTCATTGATGGCAATGTACTTTTTTTTAATACATGTTGAGTATCATGATATACAAATCCTTTACTTTTGAGATACTCCTCAAGTTCTGGATAGTTTAGAGAGTAGATGTATGGGGCAGAGTGGTTTTTTTGAAATTGGTCCATTGATTCGGCAAGCATTTTTTCACTTGTACTATTGACATTAGTTAACTTGTTAAAAAAAAGATAATCAGCAAGTGTGGGATTTAAAAATATGGTACCGCATTCCAATTGACTGGCATTACTCCATAGTCCAGTAAAACCATTATCGTTTGATTCCATTTTTTGCATCATACTTTGATTCCAAGTATTTCACAAATACGATTAAAATCATTTGGACTAATTCCCTTTCCATTTCTTACTTCGATGCAGATTTTTTCTAGTGTTTGAAGAGCCATTGGAGAGTCAAGATCATTACTTAGTGATTGTATGAAATCATCAATTAGATTTGAAATATCTTCATGCGTTTTATCAGAGACCTTTGACTTTGCAAATTTAACTAAATCTAGTAATGGTTTTTTTGTTAATAGATCTTTTTCATAAAAATCAATGTCGTCACGATAGTGTTTGGAAAAAATATAGAGTCTCATGAGATTTTGGTCATATTTTTTTATCAAGTCCTTGACCCAGACAACATTTCCAAGAGACTTGGACATTTTTTCGCCTTCAGATAAAACAAGGCCCACATGTACCCATGCTTTAACAGGAATATCAGAGCCTGATAGAAGTTGATACTGTGCAAGATGTGCCTCGTGATGAGGATACAAGAGTTCTCTTGCCCCACCATGAATGTCATAATTCTTACCAAAATTCTCTATTGCCACAGCAGTATCTTGCATATGCCACCATGGGATGCCCTCTCCAAGTTCACTCTTCCATGAGAAATCAAAATCTTCAGTACAATTCCACAACATAATATCTTCAGGATTTTTCTTTCCAGGCCCAATATCTAATCGATGCATACTCAATTGTTCCTTTGTTTGCTGCGAAATCTTGCCATAGTTTTTCACTTTTGAAATATCTAGATAGACATTGCCATGAGCCATGTAAGCAACGTGCTTTTGAATTAATGTCAACACTTCTTTTTCTATATTTTTAACATAATCTGAAACATATGCAAGTCTATTGATACTTTGTATGTTTAATGCTTCAAGATCTTTTACAAATGCAGATGCATAAAATTTGGCAATATTTTTGTAGGTGGTAGAATTTTCTTTGGCTTTGTTAAAGACATTTTGATTGATATCTGTCATGTTCACAAGAACATCAGTTCGAAGTCCTTGATCATTTAAACATCTAGATAGAAGATCATATGTCAAGAATATTCTTGCATGTCCCAAATGAGTATAATCATATACAGTTGGACCACAGATGAATATTTTTACATGATTTTTTTCAAATGGAACAAAGTCTTCTTTGGATGATGAAAAAGAATTAAAAAGTTTGAGCATTTTTTGACTTAACGTCCACCCTGAGACAGGATTGGAGTCAGGGTCACAGTAGAACGAACCTTTGATAGTCGTCTAATTTTGTGTGTGATGATTGTCTCAAGTGCAGATTGGGAATCAGCTTGCAATTTTACAAATATGTCATAGATTCCATATGTGCCTCTCACTTCTTTTACTTCAGGAATTTTTGTAAGCTCGGATATAATATCGACTTCAGAGCCTAGGTCACAGTTAACCAGTATGTAGAGGGATTCCATGAGTAAAGTATGTTTTCGCTACATAAAATGATATCCATATTTAAAAAGGCGTGTTCGATAACTCACACATGGTAAATGATACGGTATTTGTAAGAGAGGTAATTCCAATCGATGTAAAAGATGGCTACCTCATCGATGGTTTTCCATACACCGGTTTAGCAAATGCCATAGCAACAGAATCACTTGTCAACAACACTGCGCAGTTTGAATTGGCAGGCGTTCTTGATTCAGAATTATTTCCTCCAATTAGCATAGTAAGAGATGAAGTACCAAACTTTCCAGCAAGGATTCTAGTCAACAAAGATCTCAAACTAGCTGTATTTTCATCATACCTTACTCCGCATGAATCAATTCATCGCGAAGTGGCAAAAACCATGTTAAAATGGGCAAGTGACCACAAGTGCTCATTTATCATCAGTAGCTCTGCAATCAAGACTGATGAAGACACGCCTTTTGTAATAGGAGTTGGAAGCACAGGCGAGGCAAAGAAAAAACTACGGGATGCAAATATTCCAGTATTAAAAAATGGAACCATCCCAGGAATTCCAGGAATTTTGCTAAATGAAGGATCGTTATCAAATATCAATGTCATAGTACTTTTGTGCAAAGCCAGAGAATCAGGTCCTGACTATAGAGCAGGTGCTGAGATTTGTATGGCAATGTCAAAACTAGTTCCAGGTGCTTCATGTGATCTCAAATCATTACTAAATGAAGCTGAAGGCATTGAAGAACACCTCAAACAAACCGAGCAAGATGCAGGTCCAATTCGAGATGCAATTTACGGATGACATACCAAGAGCGTTCCATTTCGAAAGACAGTCTTGAGAAATTTTTAAGGTCTTTGGATTCTGATGAGGGGATAAGAATCGATAATGAATCAGGTCATGTATTTATCAACAAAACATCAAAAAGATACTGCATAAACATTTCAAATGATAGCAAAGATGAATTCATCTACAAGGATACCGTACAAGAAACAATTGGTTTTTTGAGAGATATAATAACTCAGACATCAAAAATTTTTGTATACTAAATTTTATCCACAGTCTAATTCTTCAATATCAGATTTGCATTGAGAGTTAAATTGAGATATTTTTGTATTTAGCATGTCACAGGTTTGAGGATCTTTTGCCACATCATATTTTTGTATTTGAGCAACAATATTTAGCTGACGTAATGGGCAGACATTTGAGGATTCAGAATTATATGAAATAATTGCCAGAATAGAACCAACTGCAATTATAGTCATAATCCACATTAATCTTCTATTTGGCATCCTAACTTTTTGAAACATCTATTTCTATAGTTGAAACGTTTCTTTCTTTTCCGTCGTTTGATACCAATCTTTCAGAGAAGATTCTCACACTACTCACTCTGTATCCCATTGCATTCATTCTTTTAACTATCATTTGAGATACGTCTACTGCAGTGATTATGCTTCTGCCTCTTGCCTTTATGGTAACAAAAGGCTCATTTGCT
>QYPM01000021.1 GCA_007280465.1 Nitrosopumilales archaeon | reverse complement strand
GCAAAACCTACAAGAAAAGCAAGTGAAGTTGTGATTATAATTGCCAATATTGCAGTAGAAGGAAAAAATGTATAGAGTACAAATTCAGAAGCCAAAATTCCTGCAAGCATAGACGGTCCCCCAGGACGAGCAACCATTGTTGCGACTTCTTTATTGTAGTCTTTTACAACCATGTTTCTCTTGGTTAGAGCATTAATCAGGCCAGGAGTAATTGCATAAACAGTAACAAATGCTATTGCTGAGATCAGTATTCCCACGATTGTTTTATCTAGCATTATCTTATCTTTTTGAGATGCGTCTTTATGTTTTCCGCGATTACAGGCCCTATCTTGTCTAATTTGGCAAGTTTTTCAGTAGGTATTTCATTGAGATCCTCTGTAGTTTTTATACCATTTTTGAAGAGTATTCTGGCTCTGACTCTACCAATTCCTTTTACACGTACCAAATCGACAAGCTCTTTTTTGATTCCATATGTAATTCTGGACCTCAGAGTATCAATCTCATTCATGATTTCGTCTTTTTTCTCTAGTTTTGCAATTTCATAAAGTGCATGAACAAGCCAGTCTGCAGATTCCACCATTCTATGCATGTCCCCAGATTCTATCGCAAAATTATCAGAGAGAAATATTTCACTTGATTCGTTGATCCAAGCATGTATTGCAAGAAGGCTCCTATTACAATCATATTCAGATATATTTTCAATTAATTCATCAACATAATTTTCAATCAAAGTGCCTACAAGTTCATAATCTTTATTTCGTAGTGAAAACTTTGGGAAAAAATCTTCAGCGCTTGTAATAACTTGTAACAAACCAAGAGTATGTCCTTTTGTTAAAATTTTTTCTATTGATTTTCTAAATAGAACTGCTGTTAGAGGATCTATATACAATGTAGAAGTTTTTTTGCCAAATTCTGTTGCAATGTACCTATTTCCTTTTTGTTTTACAAGTTCTTCAGATTCAAGATATCTCAGAGCTATTTGAATAATGAATTTTATTGTAGACTTTCTTTCTTGAGAACCTGAAAGTGTCTTTGAAAAAAATTCTACTATGTCTTCCCCTTTGATACCAGGACTGGTAGATACAAAGCTAAGAAGATGTATCCTTAATGCCTTGTCTCCAGTAAGCTTTGAAGAAATTGGTTCCGGGATTCCACTAATGTAATAATCAAAAATTTCTTCACTATTTGAGTTAGCAACGATGATTGCTTCCCCATATTCGTCATATTGCGGTCGACCTGCACGACCACATAGCTGTTTGTACTCAAGTATGCTAATTGGTTTGTTAGCTCCATATTTTGCATCAAATCTATTTACATTAGAAACAACTACTCTTCTTGCCGGAAGATTTACTCCTGCAGCAAGGGTTGGAGTGGACGCTAGAATCTTTATCCGCTTATTTCTAAATTCGGACTCGATTAGATCTCTGCAGTTCTGATTAAGCCCAGCATGATGAAATGCTACTCCGTTTTTAACTAGAGTTGCCAGGGTTTTAACAAGTTCAGTTTGTTCATTCTCATTTAGGATTTTTTGCGAGATTTTTTCTAATGCTTCTTTTTCATCGGCGTTTAGAGTCCTGTATACTGCGTCTGATGCCTTTGTAGCAAGAGATACTGAGCGAGTTCTTGTTTCTGCAAATAAAATGGCTTGACCTCCATTCTTTAGCGAATCCAACCCCAAGTCAACGGGAGGACCTCTAACACTTGTTTCAATTTCGAATTTTTTCCTGTCTTGCATGGTTACTACACCTTGATCATAAACTCCTTCTGACAAGGGGACAGGTCTCCATTCACTATGTACCAGCTTACATTCTAACCAGTCAGAAATTTCTTCAGCGTTAGTAACAGTAGCACTAAGAGCTAGTATCTGCGGTTTTTGTGGTAACAATTTTAGTTTTGTAAGTACAATTTCAAGAGTGGGACCTCTATCATCATCACCTAACAAATGAACTTCGTCAGCAATTACAAGACTTATTTCATCTATCCATTCTGCACCTTGTCTTATGACAGAATCCATTTTTTCATTAGTTAACACAAGAATATCATTTTGACCTAGGCTTTTGTCAGAAATGTCAAAATCACCAGTTGATATTTGAATTTTCAAATCTTTCCCAAGGTCAATAGATTCAAGTTTTTTGAATTCATTAAATTTTTCTGATGCAAGAGCTTTCAGAGGACTAAGATATACCATCTTGCCTTTTTTTTCAGATAGATGTTTTATTATTGCAAGCATTGCAAGTAATGTCTTACCACTTGCCGTTGGAGCAGAAACCAAAATACTTTTTCCTTCAAGTAATCCAGCTTTGATTGTTTTTTCTTGAGGAGGATACAGATTTACATATCCATTTTTTTGCAGAAAATCAATTGCGGAGGAAGGAATGTCTAACTGCTCTATTTTCATACCCGGTTATAATGACCAGGTTTTGATTCATAAATAGCTGATTCTCTTTGTAATTTTTTCACATATTTTCTTGCTTCTTCTTCTGTGAACTTGCCAGTCTTGATCAATTCTTTGACAAATGTTTTTTCTTCAACAGGTCTTTTTTCATCTCCTTCAAGTGATTTCATCACATCCATGAATAATTGCATCTTTGAGACTTCACTGTGAGGACGTCCCTGAAGGACACCAAGATCAACTTTTCCAGTATTCACATCAACTCCTGCGTCTTGTAGCATACTTTGTATGAGAAAGATGGCTCTTTCTGCATCTTCGCCATCAACTTGTGTTTTCATTAATAGTCTAGCTCTTGCGGTAGCTAATCTTACTAGTCCTTCTAGTTGTCTAGGTGTTACTGTTATCATTCCTTCAGATTCTACATTTCTCATTGTCATATAGTAATTCAGAATCTTATCTTCTGCCTCCGGAGTAAGATTTGGATCAGATCTTTTTGCATATGACAGATATTTTGTAAGAATATCAACATCAATTAGTGATTTTGCATTAGTTCCTGAAGCCCTGTGTAAGTTCAATATGTGTCGTGCAATTATAGTATCTTTTTCTTTTGATGGAATATCTCTTACAACAAAGATAAGATCAAAACGTGTTAGAAGGGGAACTGGAAGGTTAACGTTCTCCGTGATATTTTTGAAAGGATCATATTTTCCATACATGGGGTTTGCAGCGGCCAAAATTGATGTCCTAGCGTTCAACGTTGCAACAATTCCACCTTTTGCTATACTTACGGACTGTTGTTCCATAGTTTCATGTAATGCACTTCTATCTTCTGGTCTCATTTTATCAAATTCATCTATACAGACAAGACCTTGATCACCCAAGACTACGGCACCTGCCTCAAGCATCATTATACCAATTTTATCCCTTACAACTGCCGCTGTGAGTCCTGCAGCAGTTGAACCTCTTCCAGATGTGTAAAGTCCTCTAGGGGCAATTCTTGCACAGAATTTCAACATCTCACTTTTTGCGGTACCAGGATCACCCACCAAAAAGATGTTGATATCACCACGAATTTTAGCACCATCAGCAAGAAGTCTTTGAGTAGATCCTACAATTAACAATAAAATGGCTTCTTTGATTATATCATGTCCTTTTACATGAGGCGCAAACGAAGCTATAAGCCTATCATAAATATCAGCATTTTGGACAAGTGATTTGATTATTCTTTCTTCATCAGGAGAAATTTCTTCTCGTTCAGTACTTCTAGAAGCTTTATTTCCACGTCCACGATGAAATTCAATATTATTTCCCTGAATTCTTAATCTGTAAATCCCACTCTTCCCTCTCATGGTAGGGATGTGTTCCTGTTCAATTCTTACAATTCCTGTTAGGATAATACGATCTCCAGGTCTTGCGTTGTCAACCAAATCTTGCAAGACTGTCACATCAAGGTAATGAGGTAATTGTCCTGGAGGCAAATCCTCGGGTAATTCTTGTAGTCTCACCATCTGGAAATCAATAAACTTGCTTTGCTCAGGACTTATCTCAAGATCTCTATGAGTACATTTTCCATTATCACATTTGAGCGGTTCCTTAAATTCCAGACCTTTTTCCTGAACTCTCACAGTCTTATGATTATCGGGACAAAAGTAGACTAGTTCTTTTGCAAGAGGTTTAATTTCAGAAGATCTAACAACCATTCCAGATACACTTATCATTTTTCCAATAACTTCTGCATTTACTTCACGGAGACTACGTTGAGATGGATAATTTGAGATTCTGGCTCTAATATCATGACGGATTTTTTCTGCATATTGTGGGAATCTTTCTTTAAGAATATCTTTTATTGCACCACCAAAGGCTCGAAGAATTTCATCAGGATCAACATTAAACACTGATTCAATTTCAGGATTTGATACTAGATCATTATAATCAGCTACAATGTATTGTGTTTTCTTTGCCATCATTTGATCTATTTCATCAACATATTTGTAAGAACCAGATTTGTCTTTGAATTGACTTAAAAATTCTTTCACCTGATCTTGAAGTTTACTTTTCGAAATAGACTCAGATTGCGCAGTCAATTTTTGTCACCCAGTATTTGTTTTTTAAATTCAGTGCTATTATTATGAATATAATCAAATAATGTACGTTCTTCAATTGTCAATTTCTTTGCTAAATCAGATGTCATCTTAGATGAATCTGCTAATCGAATTATTTTTCCCTGTCTTTTACGAATAAGAGAGTTTAACATGCTTTCTATTTTATCACGATCTTCTTGTGGAAGTCTTTGTGTGAATGAATTCACTTTGATGTAAAAGTCCAACTCCAGTGTAGAAAGATCAAAATCTCCCTGGACATTTTCTTTCATAACTGCTTGTTTCAAAGCTACTACCATGTCTGTGTCTTGAACTTGGACAAGTTTTTCTGCGGATAATACTTCGGCTACCCATCTAGAGACGCTCATTATTTCACCTTGTTTAGATTCTACTGATACTGTAGGTGCCTCTATTTTGAGATCATATACAAAGTTGACTTTAACATCCTGTAATCGATATCCTATACTATGTACCTGTATGAGTTCTGATATGTTCAATTTACTCGATCCTACTTCAGGCCTCTAAAGGGATCGATCGATCAATTCTGTTAACCATTTACTTTGATCATTTGATCTAGATTCTATTTGTACAAATCCATGCCTCTTCATAACTGAAATACCTTTTTTCTTATTCATCATTAGAATCTGAGTTATCATCCTTGCAATGTAAGTCTTTTTCAAACATAATAACAATAGGTCATAGATGAATACCCAAGTGCCTGATTTAGATCGATATTAATAATTTACAATTCAATTTCTTAGACTTAATTTTATTAGTAAGTGAAAGACGTATGTCCCTATGATAGAATCTTCGATGTGGGTAGAAAAATATCGTCCAACAAAGATCACATCAATAATAAATCAGAAGGAGATAGTTGGTAGTTTACGATCGCTTCTAAAAAACACATCAGAAATGCCACATCTATTATTTTCTGGCTCAGCTGGAGTTGGTAAGACAACAACTGCGTTATGTCTTGCAAGAGAAATTTTAGGTGACACATGGCGTGAGTATACTTTAGAGTTGAATGCGTCCGATGAACGTGGTATCAATATGGTAAGGGAGAGAGTAAAGAAATTTGCAAGGTTCTCGGGTTTGGATACCAACATTCCGTTTAAACTCGTAATTTTGGATGAAGCTGATGAAATGACTTCAGATGCTCAGACAGCCTTGAGAAGAATTATTGAGGATACGTCAAAACATTGTAGATTCATCATGATTGCAAATAACATATCAAAAATCATAGAACCTCTTCAAAGTAGATGTGCTGTTTTCAAGTTTACAAGGATTTCAGAGGAAGATGTGGTAAGCCATTTAGAAGAAATTTGTAAAAAAGAGAAGATAAAGTATAATGAAAATGGTCTAAAAACATTGTATTTGTATTCAGAAGGCGATATGCGTCATTCCATAAACATGTTACAAGCAACTGCAAGTGTTGGAACTATAAACGAAGAGAATGTAAAATCCTCTGCTGGACTTGCTAAAACAAGTGATGTTAGTGTCGTTCTAAAACTTGCACTTGATGGAAAACTTTCAGAAGCTAGGAACAAGATGATTGAACTCATCAAAGTATACGGAATGTCTGAATCAGACTTTCTAAAATATCTCAATGAAGAATGTTACAGAATTAAGACTCCTCACTTGTCAGAAATTTTAGAAGCCATAGCAAAATATGACTATAGATTAATCATAGGAGCTAATCCAGAGATTCAGCTTTCAGCTTTACTTGCAGAAATTGGAAATATAGAAAAATAATAACGCAGAGAGAGGGATTTGAACCCCCGCGTGCTTGCGCACATAGGCTCTCAAGGCCCACGCCATGCCGGGCTAGGCGACCTCTGCAAGTTTTTTTTGTAAGGACTTGTTAAAATTTGTTTAAGATCACATGCTTTCTAGACATCCGTAGGGATTATCAATAAGAAAAAGAAAAGGGACGAAAAATTCTAGTGGTGTGCGTGTGGATTAACAGAACCGGATTCCATTTTTACAAAGGTTCCAGCTGCTTTCTCATGGTGTTCTAAGTTAGATTGGTCTACCTTAATGGCTTGTGGAGGACAAACTGAAACGCATGCCATGCACCATATACAGTCATGTTCTCTAATTGGATCAGCCTTGTCAGTGTAGTCCGCTCTGTGTTCTTTTTCAGAACTACCAGTTCCAGCAAATGTTGCATCCATTGTCTTATTTGCAGGAATGTCTTGTTCTGTTCTATACCATTGGAAAACTTGTACTGGGCATGCTTCAATGCATGCACCGTCTGCAACACATGAATCCCAGTCTACTGCTACCATTGTGCCACTTACACCTACTGGTTCGATTTTTTCTCCTCGAGCCTTGAATGACTCGATGCAATTTTCATCTTTTGAGGCTTCTGCTAATTTACCAGGGCCCCATCTAAAGTGAAAATGCTCACCATCGGAGTGATTTATTTTTCCAATTGGTTTGAAACCTTTTGGAAAGTCTTCTGCTATCGGCATAGTTTTTTGTCGCAGGCTATGTTATTTAAACCTAGACAAAACTAAGCAAGTTTTGCAATCTCTTTTTCGTGAATATCTTGATTTAACTGATCAACCTTGATTGCCTTGGTCGGACAAACTTCAACACAAGCCATGCACCAAATACAATCTGCCTCTTTTACTGGGTTTGCTTTGTCAGTGTAATCTTTCCTGTCATTTCTACCTGTTTCGCCAGGATTTTTGTACCATTCAAAAACCTTAACGGGGCAACTTAACAAACAGATGCCATCGGCAACACACGAATCCCAGTCTACTGCTACAAATGTACCATGTACTCCTATTGGTCTTATCTCTTCACCTGAAGCTTCCGAGTCAGATTTTACTTTAGGATTCGATGCAGCTTCAGCAAGACGTCCAGGACCCCAAACCAGATGATAATTTTCACTTAATGGATCTTTGAATTTTTCAACCACTTTGTGATTTGCTGGAAAGTTTGGATCTATAGGCATATTATCAGAAGTTCTTGTTAGTTATTTAAAGTCTGTACAAGATAAATTCATATCTTTCACAAATCGCTCTAATTTATTGGGAATTTTCAAGTATGATGTATATCGTAATCCTAATGTAGGAATATATGCCAAGTGTAACGACAAGTTTGTTTTCATACCAAATGGATTTGCACCTACAAAAGCAAAGAACCTTGCAGAATTTTTGAAAACTGATTATATCTTTACATCAGTTGCAAATACAAGATTACTCGGACCGCTAATGGTTGTAAATAACAAAGGACTTTTGCTTCCACATAATTGTTATCAAGAAGAGATAAATCATTTAAAAAAATCAACTGGACTTAATGTTGGTGTACTAGACACAAAACATACCGCATTAGGAAATTTAATTTGTACAAATGATAAGGGGGCAGTCATATCTCCACTCATTCCAACAGAATATGTCAAGCAAATTGAAGATGTATTAGGAGTAGAAGTGATAAGAAAAAGAGTTGCAGGCTATCATCAGACTGGTGCAATGACCGTGGCAAATTCCAAAGGTGGAATTATTCATCCATCTGCAGAAGAAGAAGATATCAAAACAATATCACAAGTATTAGGTGTAGAATTAGAGCCTGCCACAGTCAACGGTGGATCACCGTATCTTTCTTCAGGCACTCTAGCAAATAATAATTCGTTAGTTGTAGGAGGTCTTACAAATGGTCCTGAGCTTATGATGCTTACAAAGGCCTTCAGAGTGGAAGACTAGATTTTAGATCATTTAACATAACATCTATCTTTACCTGTTTTTCAGAACCATCTCTCATATTTCGAATTATAACAGAATTATCGGCATATTCCTTTGGAGCAACTATTATAACATATTTTGAGTTGGAGGCAATTTCCATCTGTTTTTTCAGTGATTTTCCTAATAAATCCACATCAGTTGGAATGCCTTTTATTCGAAGTTGTGATGCAAGATTAATTGCAATTTTTTTCATATCATCATTGATAAAAACTATAGATATTCGATCTTCTTTAGATTGTGTATTTACCTTCTGTTTCTCCAATAATAGAATAATTCGCTCTACTCCTCCAGCTGCACCTGTAGCACCAAGATCATTTCTTCCAAAGGCTTTAGTCAATGTATCATATCTTCCACCTCCAACAAGTGCACCTACATCATTGTTTTCAAATACCTCAAAAACTATTCCGGAATAATAGTCAAGACCTCGTACTATTCCAAAGTTTATTCTAACATTGTTAACACCGCGATTTTTTAAAGTATCAAACAATTGCAAGATCTTGTCCCAATTTTTTAGTTGACTAACATCAACCTCTTTTTCTATTTCTTCAGGCAAGCCCTTAATTTCAGAAAATTTTAGAATTTGTTCTAGCATGGGTACTGAGTAGCCCTTTTCTTTGTATTCATTAATTATATCCTGTCTTCTCTTTTTTTGGATCTTATCAACAGCCCTTAGAATATCACCAATTACTTCAGATGAATCAGATTTGAAAACACTTCTAACATACGATTCAATAAGTTCTCTATCACAAATATCAATTACAACATTTTCAAGTCCTAATTTTGTTAGAAATTTAGATGTAAAATCAATTATTTCGGCATCTGATTCTATGTTTGGTTCCCCATAGATCTCGATATCCCACTGGTGAAAGAATCTGTATCTGCCCTTTTGTGGTTCATCATAACGCCATACACCACCAAATGTTGAAATCTTAGCAGGCAATCGCATTGATTTTTGAGATGCAGCATAACGTGTTAGGCCTATTGTAAAATCAAAACGTAGTGCTACCTCACGATCTCCTTTGTCAGTAAAGTAATAAATTTCATTTTTTATTGATGGACCACTCTTTGTTTCTATAACTGATAGTAATTCAATTGGAGAAGATTCCATAAACTGAAAACCAAATAAATTTGATGTCTCAATAAATTTCTGACGTACATATTCAATTTCAGAAGATTCCTTTGGCTCTATATCTCGCATACCGCGTGGTAGTTCCAATTTCAAAACTCATTCTTTTTCCAATGCATTTAGACTTTCTGATTGCAAAAAATCATGGTTAGAATAAATTAATAGTGTCTCTAGACCTAGCAATCCATGGCATATCGATATCTGGATCATATGACAGATGCATTTATCGAAGTAATTGGAGATACAACAGATGAAGCCTTTGCAAATGCAGGCATCTCTGTGGTAGACACAATTGTAGATATCAATGCAGTTGAGAATAAAGAGGATAGGAAAATAGAAGTTAGTGCAGACGACCTGAAAGGTTTACTGTATAGCTGGCTTGAGGAGATAATCATTCTTACCATAACAGATGGATTTGTAGGAAAAATATTCAATGTAAAGATAATGAAAAATGAAAAATATCATCTTTTAGCAAAAATTAGTGGAGAAGAAATTAATTTTGAAAAACATCATTTTAAAATGGAAATAAAGGCACCAACATATCATCTCATGGAAATTAAAGATGAGAAACCAGTTTTAATGCGATTCATTCTTGATCTCTAGGCTAAATTATTAAAGAGCTTTTATCTATAATTCATCAGGTTTGGTAGACGAAGAATTAGAGAAAATTATGAAAAAGAAATTAGAGGAAATGAAATCTCGTAAAGAACAAGAGATTCTAGAACTTACTGATTCTAATTTTGACAAAGCCATAGTTGGTGATACACCAGTAATTGTAGATTTTTGGGCTACATGGTGTGGCCCATGTCAGTTCATGTTGCCTATTTTTGAGAGAATTGCAAAAAAATACAAGACTGTGAGATTTGCACGTCTAAATGTAGATGATGCTCCCGGTATATCTCAAAGATATGGAGTATATTCAATTCCCACATTCATTGTATTCAACAATGGCGAACCTGTTGACAAGGCTATGGGAGCAATAGGAGAACCAGGTCTTCACATGCTTGCTCAGAAATATGCCTAGTAAGCATAAAGTGGATTGACCTTTCTCTGAATTTCAATTATTTCTCGTAGAACTTGAAATTCTTCAGGACTTAGCTTATGAGAGAATGTTTTTAGTAACAATTTTGCTTCTGGAGATGGTGGAAAAGAATAGAAAATTTCTTCTTCAGATATTTGTCTACCTACCGTTACATTTTGAATTGAAACGGCAACTTCCTGACCTTTTTTTGCAACATTAACACTCTTGCCGTTGTCTTGTAATTGATGTATAGTACCAATTTTTCTACCAGATGTATTCATAACAGATACTTTTTGTTTTAGAACACCTGCGTCTACTCGTACTCCAAAAACTGCAGGATTATTTTTTCTAAACACATAGCCTTTAAGAAATGTGAATTTAGAAACTGGTGTAAGTTCTTGAAAAATAGCATTTTCTGCATTTGCAGTATCATCTTGAACCCAATTAGTATAGTTATCAATCAGACTATAGATTACTTGATCATGAAAAATCTTGATATGATTAGAGTCTGCTTCTTCTTGTGCATCTTGTAAAACTTTGACATTAAATGCTATTACTACACCTAAATGTCTATCATGCTCTTTTACGGCTAGTGCTTCCATTACATCTCGTCTTGTAACTGGTCCTATGTCTGCCATCGATATAGTCACATTTTGTTTTTTTAACATTTCAGTCAAGGCCTCAAGAGATCCTATTGTATCACACTTGAGAATTACTCCTTTTGTATCAGTTTTAATAAATACTGATTTCATCTCAGACTCGATTAATTTTTTAAATTCCTCAATCTTTGATTCATCAGTAGTTGCATATACAGGACTTCCTGGAAGTACACCCTCCAAGTCTGGTGACGCAATTTTTATTCCAGCAGCTGCATCTACTTCATTTACAGGTCTGAATTTATCTCTAGGATCACGCATCTCATCAAGAGGTTTTGGAAGGAGTATTGCTTTTGGTTTTGTGATTATTACAGAGTCTCTCTTGGCAACTAGTATAGAGTCACCCTTTCTTAGAGTACCATCAATTAAGATAATGTTAGCAGTCATGCCAAGACCAATCTCTTCTTTTACCTCAAGAACTATACCTCTCGTTGGTTTTTCAGCCTGCTCCAATTTTTTTTGCATATATTGTTGTGTAAGTCCTACCAATACTGCAAGCAACTCAGGCATACCTTCTCCACTTCTGGCACTAACTGGGACTATAGCAACTTCTTTTAAGAAATCTTTTACTCTGTAAAATGCCTCCGAGTTGTATCCTAGAACAGATAATGTACCCACTACATTATACAATAACTCATCAAGTGCAGTCTGCACAAATTGATCTTGTTCTTTAACAGATTGTGTGATAAACTTCGTTGTAGAATTTTTTTTCCATCCAGAAACCATATCCACTTTATTCAAAGCTATTACAAATGGAACTTTTCTGCTTTGTAAGATTTTGAGACTTTCATTAGTTTGTGGTTGAAATCCTCGGTTTACATCCACAACAAGAATTGCAATATCTGCAGCAGAGCCTCCTCTTACTCTAAGATTTGTAAATATTTCATGTCCAGGTGTATCAATAACAAGTAAACCTGGAATTTCTTGATTTGCTCCTCCCATTTTTGCAAAAAGAGGCCCACAAACTTTCTTTAATGTTTCAGTAGGAAGAAAACTTGCGCCTATGTGTTGTGTAATTCCTCCAGCTTCTCTTGCTTGTACACCCGTACCTCTTATCTTATCTAAGAGAGATGTTTTACCAGAGTCTACGTGACCTAGAACTGCGACTATAGGCTGTCGTATTTGCAACTGCTTTCACTTGAATACCACAGCTATTTCTTTTTCAAAACTTTCCTTGGAATCAGAAGCGTGGATTATGTTATCAGATATGCCCAGTCCAAAATCTCCTCGTATTGTTCCTGGTGCAGCATCAAATGATTTGGTTGAACCTACCATCATCCTTGTAGTTGCAATCGCATTATTTCCCTCAATGATAGTAGCAACAACTTTTCCTGATGTGATAAAAGAGACCAACTCCCCAAAGAATGGTTTTGTGTTATGCGCAGAATAGAATTCCTCTGCCATTTGCTTTGTGAAAGTAAACATTTTCAATTTTAAAATATTAAATCCTCTGTGCTCAAATCTAGAAATAATATCTCCCACTAATTTTCTTTCTACACCGTCAGGTTTTACTATGAAAAGTGTTTGCTCAGTCATTTTATTTTTTGACCTTTATTCCGCCCTTGACGTATTTGTTGGTCCACTTGAGTCTTCTTGGATCACGTTTTAGGACTAGCATATTCTTCTTGCATTTTGAAGAACAAAACCAAAATACTGAACCGTCATTTTTTACAAGCATAGTACCAGAACCCTTTGCTACAGGTCTATTACAAAAACTGCAAGGCTTAACAAGAACACTCATTTTTTATCACTTGATTTTTCTCGCTTCTCGTTCTGTCTCTCTTAATATGAGAATGTCTGACATTCTGACAGAGCCTTTTACGTTTCTTGTTAGAATTCTGCCTCTATCTTTGCCATCTAGTATTTTTACTCTTACCTGAATAACTTCTCCAGCAATTCCGGTTCTTCCTACTATTTGTATAACTTCAGCAGAGGTTGGAACTTCAGTACTCATTTGCTAGCTTGACCACCTTTTATCTGCGACAACGATGCCACAATTTGGTCTACTATATGTTGAGCATCTCCCGAATCTAATATCGCAGCAGCGGCAGAGGTTACATCAATTCCCAAAGACTTTCCGAGCTCCTGTCTACTTGGAACAAAGCCATATGGAATTCCGTGTTCCTCACATAGTATAGGAAGGTGAGCAACTACCTCCGGTGGTTCTACATCTTCTGCAATAATCACCAGTTTACTTATCCCTCTTTCGATTGCTTTTGTAACTTCGTTGGTACCTTTCTTTACTTTGCCACTTTGTTGTGCAACTCTTATAGCTTCATAGATTGGGCTAACCAAGTCAGTGGGCACCTCAAATTTTACGTAATAAGCCTTAGCCAGATGTATCACCCATTGGGATCATTTCCATTCTTACTGTCTTTTTAATTGGTTTTAAAAGTGTTATCTGTCAGTTGCAGTCTTTACTTTTTGCAGGTATTTTGCAAAAATATCATCTAATCTAGATTGGGAGGAGGATTCTGCATAGATTCTAGCTATCGGTTCAGTACCACTCAATCTTACCATAACCCAGCTTGACTCGTCTAGAAATAGTTTGATTCCATCAGTTAGATCTTTTTTGTAAGGTTCCGCTTTTAGAATTCTAAGTATTTTTTTAAAATCATCTTTTGAACATTCTATTTTTCCTTTTGTTGTAAACGATGGAGGAAGTGCATCCATTTCTTGTGATAAAGAATTTGTGTTATTTGCCAGAAGATCAATCAATATGGCCATAGTCATAGAACCATCTCTTACTTGATTATGTTTACCATACATGAATCCACCATTTTCTTCAAAACCAATCAATGCATTTTCTTGTATCATCTTACGTGAAACTTCAACGCTACCGACTTTAGTTCGTAAAACTTTAGAACCTGAATTTGATGCTATTTTTTCTATCACATATGTAGAATTAACTGAAGTGATTATCTTAGACTGTGGATATTTTTCTAAAAGATATTTGGATAAAAGTAATGCAGATCTATCACCTGTAAGAATTTTTCCTTTTTCATCACAAAAAATACTTCTATCACCATCCCCATCAAATGCTATTCCAAAATTAGCCTTTGATTTAGTCACCATACTTGAGAGATTATTTAGATTTTCAGGTGTAGGCTCTGATCCTCTTCCTGGAAAAGTTCCATCTATTTTTTCATTAATTAAAACTACCTCGCATCCTAGATCTCTACATAGAACAGGAGCAGTTACTGCTTGTGTACCATTACCAAGATCTAGTACCACTTTAAGATTTCTTGATTTTATTTTTTTTACATTAACTTGTTTTTTAATTCCAGAAATATATTTGCCTATAGTTTTTGACTCATTTTTGATTGAACCAAATTTATTTGAAATTTTCCATTTTTTCTTAAAATAGAATTCTTCTACCTTGAGTTCGTCTTCTCTTGATATCTCGATTCCATCTCTTGCAGTGACCTTTATTCCATTATATTGTGGTGGATTGTGGGATGCAGTTATCATAATTCCTCCATTGTAACCAAGTTGTTTTGTAGCAAACTGCAAACAAGGTGTAGGAACTAAACCACAAACTGCAGAATTCAGACCAGCTGAGCTTAGTGCAGCGGTTACTATTTTTGATATAATAATACTAGATTCCCGTCCATCATAACCTACTAAAATCGGTCCTTTTTTGAAATG
>QYPM01000014.1 GCA_007280465.1 Nitrosopumilales archaeon | reverse complement strand
TCTGATGTATATTGTTCAAATGCATACTATACATTTCCAAATCTTCCAATGTCTGAAAAAGACTGGAAAGGGGCTGACTTGATTTTTGATATAGATGCAAAAGACTTGGCTTTACCATGCAGAAAGGATCATACCATATTCAAGTGTAGTTCATGTAATAGTTCTGTAATGGAATTACAATCACAATGCTCCAAATGTGGTTCTACAAAGTTTGAGACTGCATCTGTAATGTGTAAAAATTGTATTTTTGAATCTAAAAAAGAGGTGACAAAACTTGTTGATATTTTAACATCTGACTTTAATATTAAAAAAGAAGAGATTGAAGTCAATTTTTCTGGAAATGAGGGGTTTCACATAAGAGTAACAAATAGTGATCATGAACCGTTAGGTTCGCAAGAAAGAGCCGACTTGGTAGACTATATCATGTTCAATGGAGCAATCCCAGAATCCTTTGGAATAAAAAGACAAAATAATTCTAAATCTTCTCTTCCCACACTTGAGGAAAAGGGATGGCGAGGAAGAATTGCTCATAAATTATTTACATCAAAATCAAAGACTCCAAAAATTTCCAAGGAAATTATTTCTAATGGTTATACTGCGTTTCAATTACAATTAGAAGAGATAAAAAAAACAATGGGAGTAAGAGTAGATCCAAAAGTTACTATGGACATTCATAGGATATTCAGACTAGAAGGTTCGATAAACAGTAAGAGTGGTCTTTCAAAGATACAATGTGATAATTTAGACTCTTTTGATCCATTTTCAGAGGCATGCTTACTTGGTGATGACAATGTACAGATTCTAGCAGATTGTCCATTAGAAATTAAACTCAAGAATAAGAAATTTGGACCATACGAAAATGAGGTAGTTTCTTTACCAAAATATGCTGCAGTTTACATGCTATGCAAAGGCTTGGGCAATGCAATCTGAAGAACCTCTCTATTTGACTTATTAATGGTGTTTTAGAAAACAAATTAGGTAAGAAATTAATTTGATACAAAGGAAGGTAGCATAATTTTGTATAATTCATCTACTCAATCCAGTCCACCTCCACGAGATTCTGGAAAATATGTCAGGATAGGAGTTGTAGCTCTAATCGCCATTGTAATTTTTGTCTTGACAAGTAATCAGGCAGTAGTTTTATACATGAATTCACAAGAGTTTGGCACTCTATTTACAAAACCACTCTATTTCTCATTACTTTCTGCAGTTGTCTTGGCTTCCATTGCATTAATTCGCGTAAACATCAAAAGCAGATCCTCAATTTCATGGTATGGACTCAATCTTGCTCTGACATTTTTTAAGCGAGGGGGTAACTATTCTGTAGCAGAAAATATTCCAAACTTTAAGGAATACAAGCTAAGTGTTCCAAACTTTGTAATCTGGCAGATAACAAAGGTTGTACTTTTTGGAGCCTTCTTTACAAATCTCATGTTTGGATTTGCTGTAGCATATTTGATTGATGGACATCATGATCTAGGTATCAAAACTGTTTTGAATATATTCTCACTTCCATTTGTTACACCTCCTACTGATCCATCATATGCTCTAACACATGTTGTACCAATGATTCCAACACTGACAATTCTTGTTCCTCCAATTCTTGCTGTAATTGGTCTTCGACTTGTTCTCTATGTTGGATTGCACAATATTGTAGGATTAGTAACCAAATATGTCCAAGATGCAGCAAAAGGCAAACCAAAGTTTCTAGACTATATCGCCACAATTGAGGCAATAATAGGAATTGGAATCATATGGGTTGGAATAAACATGTTCTTCACAGACCAAATAGATTACAACACAAGGTATGCAATTGGAGGTACACTGGTAGCAGGGTTTGCTCTCATCGCATTTTACTTTGTTGACAAGTTCAAGTCTAGAGTAATCATACTTCCTTCAAAACGTGATATCTACATTCGTGTACTCACTTTGGTAATAATTGCCTTAATTGCTGGTTCAATAATGATGGTTAACAACAGTATTGCAGATGCAAGAAAAATTGAATTTCTTGGACCTTACAAAGCAGAACAAATTGGTGTAAACCGCTACCTAGGACAATTAGATCAGATAACTGTAGTACCTCAAGAAACAAAGATAAGATCAGTCTCGGCAAATGATATTCCTAATTATGTCTCACAGAACAGTGTACTTTTAGACAAAATTAGAGTTTGGGACTGGGATGCAGCATTTGCAAAACTAAAGCCCGAGATTGGTCTTATTCCATATGTTGATTTTGAAAATAATGATATTCTGAGATTCAATGATACTCTATATTGGACAGCATCAATGAAGCCAATACTTCCATCTTCGGTTAGCTTGGAGAATCAATGGTACAATCAGCATCTTGTATATACGCACGTTGACAATGGTTTTCTAACACTTAATGCCCATGATGGAACAATTGTTGATAGTAATACCTTCTTCAAGCAGAGAATGATATACTATGGAGAAGGTGGACTGTTCACACAAACTTGGGCTGCTTATCCACAAAATAGGGAAACTTCAGCCGAACTAAATAATGCATCATATCATGGAAGTGGAGGAATAGATGTTAAACCTCCAATAAGCCAATTATTTGAGCCAAACTTTTTCCTATCTTATCCTACTGAACCAATTCATATAATCAGATACAGAGACGTACATGACAGAATGCAGCTATTATACCCATATTTCCAGTATGATCTATTTGGAAAACAATTGGATATTCTTCCAGTTAGTGATGGGCAAAAAACATACTGGCTTGTACCATTGATTGTAGGTTTTGATACGAAAAATGTTCCATGGTCAGTCAGTAATCCATATTTGAGATTGGTAGGTTATGCCTTGGTTGATATTTATGATGGTAAAGTAACTCTGATAAAAACTGGCGATGACTTTTTCACAAATATGTTTGCAAGTAAATATGGAGATCAATTCGTTGAAATGCCTTCATGGCTTGCCAAACAACTTAGATATCCAGAAGCCCTCTTTAACTGGAAAGTTGATATGTTCAACATTTACCATGTAACAGATACTTCTACATTCATTCAAGCAAAGGATTTCTATGAAGTTCCTGATGGACTTGGAACTTATTACGTGGAAGAAAAACCACCAGGATTTGATAAATCTACTTACATTGGTCTACTCTCTCTAGAGTTACGAGGATCTCAGGGAAGAAACTTGGCAGGTTACATGATTGTACAAAATGATATCCCGAATCTTGGTAAGATGCAGTTCTATCAAGTTCCACTTGATTCAAAGACAAAACTCTTGGGGCCATCTGCAGTTCGTGAAGCATTAGCAAGAGATTCAGATTTTGCGCAATTGCAAACCTTATTGCGAACTCCTAGAGTAGGTGATAATATTCTCTACAGGATAGGAACTCAAGATGTCTACTTTATTCCTGTTTATACGGCAGGTTCTGGTGGTGTGGTAACACAACTAGGAACAATTGCAGCAGTAGGTGCTGCATTTGATGGAGAGTATTATGTTGGTTTAGGAAGTACACCTCAGCAAGCATTTGCTACTTACTTGGCAAAGGTTACAGGTGTTCCACCATCTAGTGTTACTGTTGCATTACAACTTGATGAGACTACTAGGATATCTACAATAAAATCAATACTTGAGGATCAAAAAATTAATGTTCTAACTCCAAGGACAATACAATTCCCACTAACTTTTGAGGAGGGTAAGGTATCGTTTACACAACAATCAGATCTAGATAATACAAAAGGTCTCATTTCGACATTTGTGAAAAACTTTGTTCATCCAGGAAGTGATAGAATATTATTCTGGCAAGAAAATGGCACTGTCAAGTTAGGTGTTGTATCTATAGGAGATAACGTACCAGAACTGCATTACATTACTATAGGTGTAAGATAGTTTGCTGCTAGTTGTAGACAATGGTTCTGTCTACACACCATCACTTTTGAAATGTATCCAAGATCTAAACCTAGATTTTGAATCTCATATATTTTCTAATATATCATCACTTGATCTTGATAATTATTCATCTATCATATTATCAGGAAGACGAAAGAATAATCCAGAAATGAATATTATTAATTCTAAACTAGTAAAATATTCACTAGAAGAAGGGAAACCCTTACTTGGTATATGTTATGGTGCAGAAATTCTTGCACTCACTCTGGGAGGCACAATAAAAAAAATGACATCATCACGTCATGGCCTGTATGAAATCAATATTACAAAAGATAATCCCCTTTGTAGTGGCAAAATAAAAGGATTTGAAAGCCATTCATACATGGTATCGAAACTTGATTCTTCTTTTACACAAATAGCTACATCTAATGATTGTAAATTTGAGATATTCCAGTATGGCGTCAAAAATATTTTTGGAACACAATTTCATCCCGAAATGAGTGCAGATGGAAAGTCTCTGTTGAAGAAATTTAGTTCCATTAAATAGTATTAATATTGTATAATTGATTGATTAATTGATGGACTCGACTCATACACTTGAGATACCGCTAGTACAAGAGGAAAACATCTGTCTGCCATCAGTTGTTAGTGCAGTATCAAAATACTGGGGAATAGACTTGCCACTAAAAGAGGCCACAGAAATTGCAAAAAAATATCCTCACATGAAAGGAAGTATTCTCATTGAAGGTGTTGAACTTGCAGAACGACATGGTCTTTCAGTGATTATTTCAAACTCTAGTCTTAAAGAATTAAAAAAAATGATCGACGTAGGAGTTCCACCAATTGTGATACTTCCAGGAATAAAGGATGTGGTACAACATGCATCGCTTGTTGTTGGATATGACGAGATAGAAAAAACCATTTTTCATTATATACCAGAACCTGAAAAAATAGGTGCCATTCCTGAGAAAAGATTTGACGAACAATGGCAAGAAGATGACCGATTGATGCTCTTGATAATTCCACATGATATTCTTCCTGATGTAAATACATTTGATGAAAAAAAGACTAGATCTAATAGACTGTGTTTTGACGGAGAAAAGTTAAGACTACAAGGCAAAACTGACGAGTGTATAACTATGCTAAAAAAAGCTCTTGAGATGAACAAATCAAATTCAACTGCTATGTGTTTATTGGCAGGAATACTAAATGATCAAAATTCCAGCGAAGCTTTAGATTACTATAAAAAAACTTTAGAACTAAATTCAAAGTATTATCTAGCTTACCGAGGAATGGGAAATTATTACTTGAAAGCCAAAGACTTTCAGAATGCCGAGAAATATTATACAAAGGCAATTGAGGTTGACTCGTTTAGATTTGCACCAATTTACAAGAATCGTGGATTGGCAAGATTTGAACAGAAAAAATCAATTATTGCCAAAGAAGATTTTAAAATGTATATAAAACAAATGCCAGAAGCACATGACAAAACTAGCATTGAACAAGCCATATCACAAATGTGATGTAAAGTAAAAGATTTAACACTCTCACGAGGGAAAACCCTATGGATTGTATCTTTTGTAAAATTGTAAGTGGAACTATCTCTGCAAAAAAATTATACGAAACTTCTAATTCACTTGCCTTTTTGGATGCTTATCCACTTACTCGAGGTCATACACTTGTTATTCCAAAAAATCACTATGCTAAGGTACAAGACATGAGTGAGTCTGACAGCAAAGATCTTTTCGAAACAGTAAAGATTTTGGCAAGAAAACTTGAATCAATTTCTTCATCATCCTTAATTGCAATTCATAACGGTAAGGAGAGTGGCCAGGAGATACCACATGTACATGTTCATGTTGTTCCAAGAAACCCCTCTGATGGTGCAGGACCAATTCATAGCATGTTTGTAAAACGACCAACACTTGATGAAAATGAATTTGAAAAAATAATAAAAATTATTCAAAATAACAAATAAAAAAAGTGCGGAGTGCGGGAATTGAACCCGCGACCTTCAGCTTGGGAAGCTGACGTCCTACCAGGCTGGACTAACTCCGCTGAATCGAATTCTGGCGTCTAACATTATATAGTTTAGTTGACAAATTATATCATGGATGCAAAATGTCCAGAATGTGACAAAGTTGCAATACTTGATGATGAAATAACAAATGTCAAATGTCCCCACTGTGGATTTGAGGCAAAATATGATGATTATCTTAATTTAATGAAACAAAAGGTTGGAGCAATGGCAGAAAACTTTCAATTAGATAGACCTGGTTTTTAATCACCAAAACGAGCCCTTGTCTGAACAATCAAGATGTGCTCCACAATTTGTGCATATCATATGACAGGCTTGCATTGAAACCATTATCTTGTCACAGCGAGGACACTTGATTGATTCATTCAACAATCTAGCAAAGGTCTCTGGCATTTTTAAAAGATTTAGGTACAAAGATTAATTAATAGTTTAAAGATTTTTTTTACTACTTGGCTACATTCAAGCTGAATATATCAGATAAAAAAGGAAGAGCTATTACCAAAGAGGTAAAAGAGAAGGATGCTGGACCATTTTTGGGTCTACAAGTAGGTAGCGAATTAGATGCTGCATTAATAGGAGAATCTGGCAAATTAAAAATTACTGGGGGTAGCGACAAGTCAGGAGTTCCACTACGAGAAGATATCCATGGCGGTGCTAGAAAATACATTTTGTTATCAAGGGGTGTAGGATTAAGAGATGCTGAAAAAGGACAGCGAGTCCGCAAGCTTGTCAGAGGAAATACCATTACAGAAGAAGTTTATCAATTAAACTGCTTTTTTGACGGAGAACTTAAGATAGAAGAAAAATCAGCTGAAGGACAAGAAAAAGAATCTGCCGAGAAAACTAAGGCATAGGTTAACATATCTGCTTTTTCTACTTTGTATATGCACTGGAAAGAAACACTTCCTGACTGGTATATTAAAAAATACGGTTATCAACCATGTGTAAACATTGGAACCGCAGGTCATGTTGATCACGGCAAGACAACTCTAATCCAAGCTTTGACTGGTGTCTGGACTAGTGCACATAGTGAGGAATTGAAAAGAGGAATTACTATTAGGGTTGGATATGCCGACGCCGCATTTTACAAATGTAAAAAATGTGAGGACCCATTATGTTATTCAGTAACTCCAAAATGTAATAATTGTGGAAAAGAAAGTGAGTTATCACGTGTTGTTAGTTTTGTAGATAGTCCAGGACATGAAAGTTTGATGGCAAATATGTTATCAGGTTCAGCTCTAATAGATGGTGCAATGCTTTTAGTAGCTGCCAATGAAAAAGTTCCGCAACCGCAAACTAAAGAACATTTACTTGCCTTGCAAACACTTGGAATAAAACAAGTAGTCATAGTTCAAAATAAAGTCGATTTGATATCATACGAACAGGCCATGGAAAATTATGCTGATAT
>QYPM01000008.1 GCA_007280465.1 Nitrosopumilales archaeon | reverse complement strand
TGAATCGTAAATTATACCAGACTTTTATTATTGTAACACATGACCGTCATCAATTTGGCGAAGTGGATAAAGTGGTAACAATAAAAGACGGTAGAATTGTAAAAGAAGAGATGGAGGCAAGTTTGACTTGATCTACAAAACCATTGTATTATCTATACTATTACTGGCAGGACAAATTATTATTCCAAGTTATGGACAGGAAATATTAACTCCAAGAGTTTCACCATTTGAACATGATTTTGTTGATGTAAAATTACTTAATACATACTTTGGAATCTTTGGACAAAAAACAGAGGTAGAACCAGGTGACAAAAATGTCCCTCTAACCATTGTATTATCAAATACCGGTGCCCAAGATATATCTGGAATTAAAGGCCTTCTTAGCTTACCAGCAGGATTTTCAGGAGCTACCTCAAGCAATGGATTGATACAAGCTGATAATACAGCGACAGCCCCTACTGGACAATCCTTTGCACTTACTTTCTTTGTAAATATAGACAAATCCGTAAACATTCATGATTATACCGGAACAGTCAAGATTACCTATTCCAGAGTGCGAGAAAATGGTGAACGTTCAACATTTCTTGATGTTAGCTTTAAGATAACAGGAAAGAGTTCATTTAACCTAAGGCCAGAAAATCCCTTCTTAATACCTGCATCAAATAACGATGTAAAAATTCAAGTCTCAAACTCAGGTACAGCTCCTCTGAATAACGTAGATATCACTATTGTAACCCAAAATGGTACTACAACTGGTATTGTACTAGATCAAAGTGAATGGAAAGTTGGAAATGTATTACCAAGTTCTTCAAATGCATTCTCGATCAAGGCATTTATTCCACAAAGCCTAATTGGACAAACTCTTCATCCAACATTTAAAATAACATATCTTGATGGACAAGGAAATCAAGTAACTACAACAAGAACTGTGGACTATGTAGTGGGTCCTGCAAGTTTAACTTCAACCATTGTGGTATCTGCACCACCTTATCTCTTATCTGCTGTAATGCAAAATTTGACCCTAGGAATTGAAAATAAATCTCCATCAAAGCTTTCTAACATAGGCATTTCAATCAAGCCAAATTCTGACAATTTAAAAATTCTTCAAGACAACAGGTGGTTCATAAAGGAAATCAATCCACTTGAGAAAGCTACTCTTGTAATTCCAATATTTGCTGATAAAAGCATTGAAGGACAAGCTGTCAACTATGATGTTAATGTTTTGTATACCAAGGATGGCTCTACTGTAATTGAAAAACAGAATTTTGCAACCTATATTCGAGGAGTCATTGATATCTCAGTCAGTGACATTGGAATATCAGAAATTGCTGGTAAGAAGATGATAATAGGAAATGTTCTCAATCAAGGAAATGTCAAAGCACAATTTGGCCAAGTGACTGTAATTCCACTAGATAGTCCAATCTTTAAGAGATCATCACAATATATTGGTGATATTGATATTGATGCACCAGTTCCATTTAATATTCCAATAAATTCTGACACACCACCAGTAGGTGATCAAAAAGTTCAGGTAACACTAACTTGGAAAGACACTTTGTTACAAGAACATACTATAACTGAAGTTGATACTGTCTCTTTTGGAACTCCAAAAGCTACATCAGGTGATGGTTCAAACTCTAGCCAACTTCAGATAATAATTCTTGTAGCAATTGCAGCAGGAATCGGTGGAATTATCTTCAAAGTAAGAAAGAAAAAGATTCCACTAGAAAAGAAAGTACAAGAATCAAGCTAAGTATATATTTACTCGAAAGACATTTTTTGATACATGACATGGGATGAAATTGAAATCCCGAAAGAAGTTCGCCATTTTATGCCTGAAGATGTAGAAGAAACAGTTTTGGGTCAAAAAAATGGTGCAACAAAACAATATCGCTATGGAAATCTACACATCAGAGAATATAGCGACAAGTATCTTGTCCACATGGACAAAGTTGATCCAAGACAAGACCCACTAGGTCATCTAATACATGATGCTCCTGAAATTCTAATTGGTGTTGCAAGCGGAATAATTGCTGGGAAAAAAGTTGCGTCAAGTATTTACAAATTACAAAAAAACATACCTCTCTCAAAAAGTGCATCTATTTTTGCAGGACTTGTAGCATCCGCAATAGCAGGATATGCGGGTTATTCTTTGGTAAAAAAACTGAAAGAATTCTAGGAGGTAATTTCAATTTTAAAATTTCATACAATTCGAACCTTTCTCAAACTGATGCCGGTCGTATTTGCTTTAAGAAAAGATAGAAGAGAATGGGTAAGAAAGCAAGGAAAAAATGTTGATCTAAAAAGATATCAAAAAAATGCAAGAAAAGCTCTCAAGACATTCATATCACTTGGTCCTGTTTACATAAAACTAGGTCAATGGTTATCATCAAGGGCAGACATTTTACCACAACCATATCTTGAAGAACTTGCAAAACTCCAAGATGAAGTTCCTGCTGAATCCTTTGATAAAGTAAAACCAATTATAGAAAAAGATCTGGGACCAATGGATCAGAGTTTTGATTCTGTTGATACTAATGTGATTTCTGGTGCATCACTTGGCCAAGTATACAAAGCAAAATTACGGGGCAATGATGTTATAATCAAAGTCAAAAGACCGGGAATTGAAAAAGTAGTAGAAGAAGACATTCGTGTTCTTAAAAAAATTATTCCGTTTGCAATGAAGTTTGTTGATCCAAATCTAAGATATTCTGCAGAAGCAATGCTTTCACAGTTTATCGAGACAATCCATGAAGAAATGGATTATAGAATTGAATCTAAAAATCTTAAAGCAATAAAGAAAAACATGGAGGGCTATCCCAAACTAAGAATTCCATCTGTAATAGATGATAGATCAAGCCAGAATATACTCACCATGGAATACCTTCCTGGAATCAAGATTACAAACGTAAAGGCACTTGATGAGGCAGGAATTGATAGGGAACAGCTTGTTGTAAGGGCTCACAAGGTGTTTTTTACAATGTTATTGAGACATGACTTGTTCCATGCAGACCCTCATCCTGGAAATATAGCTGTTGCAAATGATGGCTCGCTGATACTTTATGATTTTGGCATGGTTGGAAGACTGGATAGTAAAACTCGTCTAAAATTGATTAGACTATACCTTGCACTAATTGAAAGAGAGCCTGCAAGAACTGTTACTGCAATGGATGATCTTGGCATGCTCATGCCTGGATTTGACAGAAATATTATAGAAAAAGGAATCGCACTTTCAATTCAAGCTTTTCATGGAACAAAAGTAGATAGAATGGAAGTTCGAGCACTGATGGATCTCGCAAACAAGACAATGAGCAGATTTCCTTTCAAGCTCCCAAAACATCTTGCACTTTACATGAGGATGACATCAATACTTGAAGGAATATACTTGACACACAAAGTGAACTTTAGATTCATCAATGTACTACAAAATATTTTAGAAGAAGAAAATATCATAAAAGATGCATACATTGAAGAACTCAAGATCTCATTTAGCAAATTTATAAAATCAATAGATTCTGCAATTGCCATAGTTCCAGAAATTAGACAATTCCTAGAACAAAATAAAAACATGCAAGCAAACAAACCAAAATCAAGAACAATTTTACTTTCTGGCAGTATTCTCTCTGCCGCAGTCTTTGTTGGATCTACAATTTTGTATTCTATAAATTATCTAGCTGGAGAAATTGGAATGATTGGATCTGTTGTAATTATGGGAATCTCTGTTCTACTAAGAGAACATTAATTATTCTACTGTAATATTTTTCCCAGTCTTTGTCGGAATAGTTAAGGTAAGCACACCATCACGATATTTTGCAGATGCGCTAGGATCTTCATCATCTTTTACCTCGATTGGTAGTCTTACTTTCTTGTCAATTATACGAGGTCTCTGTCTCCAGACGACTGTTCCTTCTATCTCGTCTTCTCTTTTTGCATTAATTGAGAGGATATTTCCATTTAGCCTAAGCTTTATCTCTTTTTTCTCAAAGCCTGGCATGTCTATTGTTACTATGAGACTATCGTTTTGTAGAATCATATCTACCGGAGGAAGAATAAATTCGTAAAACTCGCGTGACTTATTGCCTATCTCTCTCATGACTTCTTTTACCATGTAATTTCCAAAGCCCATTAGTAGTATCATTTAGTGGTTTTTTATTATTAAACCTTAGTTCAATTCACAATTTATCTACTGCCCAATTCAATAGGATTTGATGATTATTGTTATCGAAGGCTTTGACCAGGCCGGAAAAAAGACCCAATCAAAACTATTGGGAAATTTTTTAAAAACTAAACACAAGAAATCTGTAACATTTAGTTTTCCAGATTATACTACTCCTGTTGGAAAAGAGATCAAAAACTTTCTTAGTGGCAAACGAAAGTTTCCTCCTCAAGTAATACACTGTCTTCTTGCTGCAAACAGATGGGAGAGATCAAAAGATATCAAAGATGCTCTTTCAAAAAATTATGTTGTTATCATGAATCGTTATTATCAATCAAATCTGGTATATGGAACAGTAAACGGACTTGACTTGAAGTGGCTTGAAAACCTAGACAAAGGTCTTCCAAAAGAAGACATGGTCATCTTACTTGATGTCAAAGTCACAGATTCATTTTCCAGAAAAAAACATAGACGTGATAAATTTGAAAAAGATAAAACGTTTGCGCTTAAAATTGCTAACACATACAGAAAGCTTGCAAAAAAATATAGCTGGCATATTGTAAATGCATCACAAAGAAAAGATCAAGTTCATCAACAAGTAAGAGAGACTGTACTAAAACACATCAAATGAAAACATGACTAGAAAATACCTTCAGATTGTAGACCCAATTCATGATTTTATTACCGTATATCCGCATGAACTTGAACTAGTAGACTCGTCAGTATTTCAAAGACTACGGAGAATAAGACAACTTGCAGGAGCTCATCTGGTATATCCAGGTGCCCAGCACTCTAGATTTGAGCACTCGCTTGGAACTATGCACATTGCAAGTCAGGCAGCTAATGTTCTCAAAGAGAAAGGATATCTTGATTCTAAAGATTCTGAAAATATTCGAATGGCTGCATTGCTGCATGATATTGGTCATGGTCCATTCTCACACCTCTTCGAAGAAGTTCTCCAAAAAAAGAAGAAAATTTCTCATGAAGATATGGGACAGAGACTCATACTGGAATCCGAAATTGGTGACATTATAACAAAATCTGGATTTGATAAAACATTTCTTGGCAAACTTGCATTTGGAAATTCTAAATTCCAGTTCATGAATGAAATAATCTCTGGCGGACTAAGTGCTGATATGATGGACTATTTACTCCGTGATGGCTATTTTACAGGTTCAGAACATGCCAAAGTAGATTTTATGCGAATAATCCATTCACTTGATGTTCATAACAAAAAACTTTCACTTGATAAATCAGCCCTTTACTCTTTTGAATCAATGATGATCTCAAGATATCAAATGTTCAAGGCAGTCTATTTTCACAAGACAGTAAGATCTGCAGAAGTAATGTTGCTTGAGTCAATGCTTCTTGCAGACAATGAACTTGATCTTACCACCAATGATCTAGAAAAATATGTCCAACTTACTGATGAATTTGTAATTTCAAAGCTTATCTCACTTACACCACGAAATGCAGATCTTCGAAGAGCAAGACAGCTTGCTGTAGAATATCAAGAACGAAAGTTGCTCAAATGTGTCTATGAAAAGATCTTTACACGTCCACGAATGGGCAAAGTAAATGTGCAAGATCTTCAAAAAGAGATTGCCAAAAAATCAAAGGTAGATGAATGTGAAGTTTTTATGGATATATCGAAGACACCATCTATTCCACTCACTCCATCAAAAAAAGAATCACATTCAATTATTCTTACTACAAAGAAGGGAGAAGGTCCCAAAGAGTCCTATGAGCTCCCAATATCTGAAATTCCTCTAGTTTCTGCAATTTCTGGCTTTATGGATACACTCAGGGTCTATACTAGACAACAATTTAGAAAAAAGGTTGAAATTGCAGCACACATCATTCTTGGTGAAAATAGACAATGAAAAAACGAATTGTAATAAAATTATCAGGAAGTTTATTTGGTCTTGAAGATGCAAAAACATTAAAGCAATATGCCGAGTTTTTTGTCAAGATAAGTAAAATCTGTCAGCCAATCATAATTGCAGGCGGAGGGAAAATTGCAAGACACTACATCACCCACGCTAGATCCTCTGGGGCAGATGAATCAACACTTGATGAGCTTGGAATCGAAGTTTCAAGACTTAATGCAAAACTTTTGATCTACGCATTACAAGAAAAAGCATATCCTCATCCTCCAGTTAATCTAAAAGAAGTTGCAAATGCAGCAGATACTGGATTGATTGTTGTTACAGGCGGTCTTCATCCAGGACAGAGCACAAATGCTACTGCTGCACTTATTGCAGAAAAGGTAAGGGCGGGCATATTTTTGAATGCAACAGACGTTGATGGAGTATATGATTCTGATCCAAATAAAAACAAGAATGCAACTAAATTTAAAAAAATACCAATAAAGAAACTGCGTTCTATGCTTGTTCACCAAGATTCTGTAGCAGGAGGATATGACCTGATGGATATTGTAGCACTAAAAGTGATTGAGCGTTCTAAACTAAAGACAAGGATACTCAAGGCAAACATCAAGACATTAGAAAAGGCATTCAAAGGAAGTCCAGAGGGAACTGAAATTACACTAGCCTAATCTGTCCATCATATTGTGGAATTCCTGCAGAAGTAGCTTTTTTCAAAATTTCTTTTGCTTCATCCTCTTTGAGGACTTTAGACTGTGACTTGGCATATCCTTCTTCATCAACTATTACTACAAGCCAGCCTTCTTCTGGTTTTTTAATAATGGCCACAAGTTCCTTTTCTCCTACAGGAACAAATGTTCCTTGAGATTTTTTTACAGTAAGTGTAAGCATGGCAAATCCTGCATGTGAAAATAGAGTCATCTGTGACTTTCTTGATCTTTCCTGACCTATTCTGATTGCTTGGTGATATTGCATAGATTTTCTTTTGAAACTTTTACTATAAGAGTTTTCAACTCAACATTTAAGAATTGAACAATTAGTAGAAATATTCGTGGAGAAGAAAATTTTAGTTTATGTTGCTATAGGAGTTATAGTTGCTATAATTGGTGTAGTTGCCGTTCTTCCAAGTTCGGGCATTCTTAAGAACATGACATCTCATAATGTCAATACACCATCTGCATTAACATCTGTACTAACTGAAGTAAAACCAATTATTATGCAAGATAATGGCTCATCCGTATTATCAGTAACAAATAGGGATGCAATAATCCAGACTAAATTTAATATGACAAATCCCAATGATGATACTTTGATTATTGAAATGCTAAGCTATGATGTTTATGTAAACGGTATTACAATTGGACACGGTCAGTATGGACAAAAATATGAAGGAGCATCAGATAGTTCAACATACTTGCCTCTTACACAGCACAACTCTGAACTAATTACAAACAAGGCACAACTAATCAATGATGGAAATAATCCGCAAGCTTGGTCCGCACTTCAAAATGGTACTGAACAGATTAGAATTAATGGAACTGTATATTATTCAACACATTCACCTTTTGCTGGACAGAGCTACTCTAAAGATTTTGATTTTAAATAAAACCCGACTTTAACGATTAGGATTGTATCTTGAACGAATGAACTTTACTAGATAGACAAAACCAAGTATTATCCAAGTAAACATCATCGCTCCCCATACAAGTACTACAATTTTTGGTATGGTTAGATTGAGTTGGGATATGTAGTTCAGATATTGTGCTGGGATTACCTTTTCTAGATAATAAAGGGGTAAAAGATACGGATTGACATCTTGTATGTTAATCAGAGATTTTCTGCCAAGTAATGTAATAATGGCATGCCATCCAAAGAAGAATGTCACAAAG
>QYPM01000030.1 GCA_007280465.1 Nitrosopumilales archaeon | reverse complement strand
ATAGGCCTGGCAATTGATAATAAATTGATAGCATATGGTTCTCTTGCTTTAGGCATAGCACTAATCATATCTTCATTTTTAATGATCATAAAACAGTATGAGAGAGCAATAATTCTAAGACTGGGAAGATATCAAAGACAGGTTGGTCCGGGTGTTCAAACAAGACTGCCTTTTGCTGATAATATTCTAGTGGTTGACATACGAGAAAAGGTGAGCGAATTTAAAGCAGAAAGGATGCTTACAAAAGATAATGTTCCTGTTACAATTGACGCAATACTTCGTTACAAAATAATACAAGAGCGTGCAAAAGACGCAATACTAAATGTAGAGAACTTTAATCAAATGATACAGCAGGTCTCACAAACAACACTTCGCAATAATATTGGCTCTTCACAATTCCAAGACGTACTTTCAAAAAGAGAGGAGATAAACCAGCACATAAGAACCATAATTGCAAGCGAGGCAAGTAACTGGGGAATAGAGGTGATAGGTGTTGAGATTCGCCAAGTGATAATTCCACAAGAACTTGAATCCGCAATGTCGATGCAGGCACAAGCTGAGCGTGAAAAAAGTGCGAGAGTGACATATGGAGAGTCTGAAGTTCTAGTTGCACAAAAATTTCTAGAGGCCGCAAAAGTATATGCCGATAATCCTGTGGCATATGCGCTAAGACAATCAAACATGCTATATGAATCGATTAAGGTTCAAGGAAATACCATTATCATGGTTCCATCAGAATCGCTCAATTCGATGGGATTTGGGAACTTGGGAACAACAATCGCATATCTTGAAAGCACCAAAAGGGCAGTAGCACAACAAAAACCAAAAGATGAAACCCAATCAAAGGATGTTACTTGAGACATATCACACTATCTTACAACCATTACTGCCCAATCTACCCAATGGTTTAGAATTGAGTTTGTTTTTGATCGTATGACTTTCATCTGAATTGTTTTTGCTAAGGTACGCAAGACGAGCAAACAAAACATCTGGGGTTTAATTTCTCTAATCTAATCATATAAAATCTCCATTATTCTAAAGAATGGAGCATGAAGAAAACGAAGCATTCCAAGGAGTTTATCCAGAAAAAATTTGATGAATTAATGAAAAAACGCAAGAAAGAGGAAGAAAAATAACTACTACAGTTATTTTATTTTTATTTTTTAGATCCGTTAAAATCAATTAAACTCCAATTATTCTAAATATCTCGTAACAAGTTTTACAAGGCTAGGCTTTAATCTGGTAAATGGAGATATACTAAATCGTGTCAATAGAAAAACTGGCCATGTTTGAAGGACAAAAATATCTATGTCTTGAGACATACAAAAAGAACGGTCAGGGAGTAAAGACACCTGTCTGGTTTGTAATATCTGATGGAATGATCTATGTTGCAACAGCCCAGTCCTCTGGTAAAGCTAAACGATTACACCACAACAAATCTGTCAAGATAGTGCCTTCTAATTACAAAGGAGAACCAAAAGGTAATTGGATAGACGGTCAGGCATTTTTTGGAAATGAATCTGAATTAAATCTGACCATGTCATTGCGCAATAAAAAATATGGCCTACTATCAAAGATAATTGGCATGTTCATATCAAGAAGGGGAAAAATAGTGTCAATTGGAATTAAAATCTAGTTGATATCATTCATAACGGAACCGTTTTTATAATTGCCAAATACAAAATTATTACATGTCATCATCTGAATCAAATTCTATTGGCTGTTCATTACTAATTGATCTAAAGGGCTGCCCAGAATTAAAAAAACTCAAGAATGGAACCCAGTATCAGGTAGATATTGCAAATGACCCCGGCATAATATTCAAAGACTCGGTAGGAAATAAAAAAGAGATGAAGTTTAAAAAAAACTGTACTTTTACAATAACTCTAGAAAAAATTCTCTACAACCGTGATGATGTCACGATAAAATCTATTCAATGAAAATGCTTATGGATGTCCTAGAATTAGTAGTGATATAGATGGAAAATCTACTTAACACCGAAGAGATAGACTGGCTAATAAAATTCTTGTCAGGAAAGGGTAGCAATGACGAAATAATTGAGAAGATAGTCAGGATTACTACAAAACTTGAGAAGATGAAAAGAAGATAGAAATTCACATCTGGTAATTTAGCTCTTAAAATTTCTCCAATGGTTTTGAATCATCTATTCTAGTTCGTATTGGCATAAAGTTTAATTCAACAACCAAAACAAAAACAAAACATGCGAATATTGCAGTTACACTGTGATTACGTAGAATATACTCCGGTTAAAAAAGAAATAAAATCTGCCGAAGAACTTGACCCTCAATCAAAACGCCTCGAAGAGGTGGTTGTTGCATTTGTGGCAGTAGAGGAATCAGATAATGCAGATGTTGCCAAGAGGGCAATTGGTGAAATTTCAGAATCCATGAAAAAAGTAGGCTGTACCAAATTATTGTTGTATCCTTATGCTCATTTGAGCTCAAAACTTGCATCTCCTACTACAGCTTTGTTGCTACTCAAAGAGATGGAATCTAACGCACTAGGCCTTGAGGTACACCGAGCTCCATTTGGATGGACAAAATCATACAAGCTTCAAGTCAAGGGACATCCTCTGGCTGAAAACTCTAAAACAATAACAGCTGGCGAAGAAAAAGAATCATCATCAAATGCACTAAAAGTAGAATCAAAGATCCAATCATTTTGGCACATATTGACACCTGACGGTAAATTGCATGAAATTGAAAAATTCAACTTTGCAAAATATCCAAACCTTGAGGTACTAGCAAAATATGAAGCGGCTAAAAAAAGAGTAGTAGATGAACCTCCACCACATGTAAAATTAATGAAAAAATTAGCTATTGCAGATTATGAACCAGCGTCTGATGCTGGTAATATGAGATTTTATCCAAATGGAAGGCTGATGAAATCACTAATTGAGAGATATGTCACAGACAAAGTAATGGAGTATGGGGGATTTGAAGTAGAGACTCCCATAATGTATGATTCTCATCATCCAAGTATGGAAAGTTATTTCCATAGATTTCCAGCACGACAGTACAGCATTGATTCTGAGGGCAAGCATCTGTTCTTAAGATTTGCAGCATGTTTTGGTCAATTTCTTATGGCAAAAGATTTTCAGTTGTCATACAGGAATATGCCATTGAAATTATACGAGCTTACAAGATATAGTTTCAGAAGAGAACAATCTGGAGAACTTGTAGGTCTTCGAAGACTGCGTGCCTTTACCATGCCGGACTGTCATGCAATGTGTATAGATATGAATCAGGCAAAAGAGGAATTTAGAAAAAGATTTGAACTGTCACGTGACGTTATCAAGGGATTAGGTATTGATGACACGGATTATGAAATGGCAATTAGATTTACTGAAGAATTTTACAATGAAAACAAGGACATAATTGAAGAAATTGTAGCAAAATTGGGCAAGCCGGTTCTTGTTGAAATGTGGAAAGAGCGATTTTTCTATTTTGTACTAAAATGGGAGTTTAACTATGTTGATAGTTCTGGAAAAGCATCAGCGTTATCTACGGACCAGATAGATGTAGAAAATGGAAAAAGATACAATATTGATTTTATGGATGATCAAAACAAGCCACAGTACCCCATAATTTTACACAATTCTCCTAGTGGTGCAATTGAGAGAGTCATCTACACGCTCTTAGAAAAAGCAGCAAAGGATCAAAGAGAAGGAAGAAAGCCCATGTTTCCATTATGGCTTGCCCCTACACAGGTACGACTTATTCCTGTAAAACCTGAGTTTTTGGATCATTGTGAAAAACTTGCCGATACTCTAACTGAGAGTAACATTCGTGTTGATGTGGATGATAGAAACGAGAGTGTTGGAAAAAGCATACGGGATGCAGAGACTGAATGGATCAGATACATTATAGTCATAGGCGAAAAGGAAGCAAATTCTTCCACGTTGTCAATCCGTGATAGAAAATCAAAGGATCCTAGAAATCTATCGGTTGCAGAACTTATTGCAGATATCCAAGAAGAGACCAAAGGAAAACCGTTTATGCGAATAAACATGGGTCGAAGTGTGGCAAAAAGGCCACAGATCATGGTCTGATATAATCAAGAAGAGTCTAAATCTCTAGGGTCAAGCTGTAATGATTTGTTGAAACACTCTAACGCTTCATCATATCTTCCAAGGCCACGTAATGCAACTCCTTTTTTGTTAAGTAAGTCAGGGTTGTTTGGTTGCATTACAATTGCTTGATCAAAGTAACTCAGAGCTTCATCAAAATTTCCATCAAGAATTAATTGTGATCCTTTTTTGATCAAGTCAGAAATATCTTTTTCCATAGATATTGGTACGTTACTTCTGCTTTAAGTTACTTGTGGGACAGATTCATTGCAATAACTTCAGACATTAGTTTTGCAGCAACAGATGCAGTTGCACCGTTATCATATGGAGGACACAGTTCTACAATATCCATACATCGAATTGTATTGCCTTCTAAAGCATATATCATGTCAAATAGTTCACGCGAGGTAATTCCCATAGCTTCTGGGTTGCCAACTCCTGGTGCAAATGCTGGGTCTAACACGTCTAAATCTATACTGACATAGATTTTATCAAAAGTTGACATAAAGTCCTTGACCATCTTCGGTCCCCTTCCCTCTCTGATATCTTTGTCTGTAACAGTATTTACTTTATGTTCTGTCTTGAATGCAAGTTCTTCTTTTACAAATGATCTTGCTCCAACATGAACAATATTTTCTGCGCCTCTTTTTTCTATGATTCTTCTAAGATAAGCTGCATGGCTTAGCTTAATGTCTGCATATTCATCTCGTAAATCATAATGTGCATCAAATACGATATAGCCAGTTTCTTTTGGAAATGCCATGTATGTTCCATATGTTATCAGATGCTCTCCTCCCAAAATTATCATCTGCTTGTCTCTTGCTGCAAGTTCTGTAGTGATTTTTCCTATCATGTCAAGAACCTCCGTTGCAACTACGGTATGATACGTATTTCCAAGGTCTTCAATATTGACACTTTCTAAATCTACGTTAAATCTTGTTGAGAAAATTTCTATATTGTTAAATGCCTGTCGTACTGCATCTGGGCCAAATCTTGTACCT
>QYPM01000011.1 GCA_007280465.1 Nitrosopumilales archaeon | reverse complement strand
GTATCAACAAACAATGGATGTGCTTGATACTGTTTTAGATCAGCAGAGTTCCATGGTTGTGCTACAAAGATGTTCTTTGCTGGATCGCCCTTGATCAACTTGTTGATGTCTGCATTTGGTACATAACCGAAAGCAAATCCGTTAACAACAGTTTGTGTTGTTTGGTGTTTGAACATTGCATCCTGGTCATAGCTACCGTCTGCAGTCAAGTACAATTGATTGTACTGCATTTGGAATTCTTTTGCAGCAGCCTCATAGCGCTGGTGTGTGATTACGACTTTACCACCTTGGATATCAGTCTTGTCAACTACCAATGGTTTGTATCCATTCAATGGGTCAACGATTGTTAATCCGTACATGCCGGTAAGAACATGTTGATCCATTGCAGCTACATTAACACCAGAGCAGTGATACTTGTAAGTACCAGGTACCTCTGCAATAAATGCGAATGTTCTGGAATCACCAGGCTTTACTGCGCCAAAGTTTCCTGCAGACATTTGAGATGCATGGAAGTCATCACCGTGTGATGTTGCTTCAGTTGATGGGATTGTAAGAGTTACTCGGACGATATCTCCTTGTGTTGCTCTTACTGTTGGTCCTGGGACTTGACCGTTAAAGGTCATCGCGTGGTATGTTCCACCGCCCATAATAGGCAAGTCAGTGCTTTGTGCTACTAACTGTACATCTACTACATGTCGTCCCTGGCTTGCCAAGGTATCAACTTGATCAAGTGGTATCTGTGCAAATGCTGATGGCATTTGTGGTTGGATACCACTCATATCACTAATCTGCTTCAATTCTGAGTCCTGTAAAGGAACGCTCAATTTTGTTGCAGTCATCTGTGTCTGGGAATATGTGCTTGCGAACAATAATCCTGCTACTGCCACTACTGCGGCAATAGACATCATACTGTATCGTCTGTTCATCGTTTCGAATGTTTGAATCTAAATATATTAACTTATTGGGTATTTTCTTCGGGAATTCTCAGGTTTTTAGAACTTTAATTCTCATACATGGAATTTGGAAAATGCGAATGCATATTAGGAAAATTAATTTTAGTTTTGGCGTGAAGTTTAGAATAGATTCTGATTCTTTAGGTAAAGTAGAAATTCCAATTGATGCATATTATGGAGCTTTCACAGCTAGGGCCATCAAGCAGTACCATGTAACCGGTCAGAGATCTCACCCATATCTCATCATGGCATTTGTTATGATCAAAAGATCAGCCGCTGTTGCAAACATGAAAGTAAAAGTATTAGATAGAAAAAAAGGTAATGCAATAATCAAGGCCTGTGATCAAGTCCTAACAGGAAAACATCTTGATCAATTTGTTGTAGAAGCAATCAACTCTGGTGCAGGAACTGCGTTTAACATGAATACAAATGAAGTGATTGCAAACATCGCACTAGAGATCATTGGAGAGAAAAAAGGAAAGTATGAGGTTATCCATCCAAATGATCATGTGAACATGTCCCAGTCTAGCAATGATACTTTTCCAACAGCTATGCATGTTGCAATTTTGTTTGATGTAAATCAAGTCATTCCAGCTCTTGGTGAACTTGTAAAGACATTGATAAAAAAAGCAAAAGAATTTTCAAGTTATCAAAAAATTGGAAGAACCCATTTGATGGATGCGCTTCCGGTAACTCTTGGAAGTGAATTTGCTGCATATGCTACTGCAATTGCAAAAGCACGTGATGCAATTTTTGAAGCAAAGAAAGAATTGGAACAAATTGCATTAGGAGGAACAGCTGTAGGTTCAGGAGCAAATACTCCAAAGGGATACAGAGCGCTTGCAATATCAGAGCTTGGAAAAATATCAAAGCTTTCACTCAAACCAGAACCAGATATGCAATTTGGACTTGAGAGTAGATTTGCAGTTGCCAGGGTTTCATCCACTCTTAGAAATTTAGCACTAGAACTTGGACGAATCTCAAACGATATTAGATTAATGGCATCAGGACCAGTTGCAGGTCTATCTGAAATTGGAATTCCTGCAGTTCATGCGGGGTCTTCAATCATGCCAGGGAAAGTCAATCCATCATTAGCAGAATGTATGAACATGATATGTTTTGATATAATTGGAAAAGATTCAACAGTAGCACTTGCTGCACAAGCAGGCCAGTTTGAACTCAATGTAATGCTCCCAGTAATGTTAAAGTCAGTTCTAGATTCTATGGACATGTTAAGAAATTTTGTCCCAATATTTTCAAAGAATCTCATAGATGGGTTGACTGCAAACAAGCAAAAACTTGCTCAATACATAGAAAATAGTCCAGTCATAGTGACGCTTCTTACTCCAAAGATTGGATACCAAGTATCTGCCGACCTCTTCAAAGAATCACTAAAGACAGGAAAAACAATCAGACAACTTGTTATCTCAAAGGGATTGTTGACTGAGAAAGAAGTAAAGGCGTTACTTGGATAAACAATGGCAAAGATTTGGGTAGAGGCTTATGGATGCTCTGCAAGTTTTGCAGATTCTGAAATGATATCGGGCCTCATTGTAAATGGAGGGCATACTCTTGCAGAAAATGAAAAAAATTCTGATCTGAGTGTTATAGTTACTTGCTCTGTCAAAGATGTAACTGCACATAAAATGGTTCATAGAATAAAGAGTTTAAAATCAAGACCGCTTGTTGTGGCAGGCTGTTTTCCTAAAGCAGAACAAGTCACTGTAGAAAAATTTAGTCCAAAAGCAAGTTTACTTGGACCAAACTCTCTGGGAAAAACTTTGGAGGTTATCAACTCCACATTAAATGGAACAAGAAGGATAGAGCTCACTGATTCAGATGTAAGTAAGGTTGGACTTCCAAAGGTTAGACTGAATCCTGCAGTAGGAATTATCGAGATAGCAAGCGGTTGCATGAGTGAGTGTACATTTTGCCAAACAAAGTTAGCCAAAGGAGATTTGCAAAGTTACAGACTAGGAGACATTGTAAGACAAGTAAGACATGAGATAGAAGACGGTTGTTCAGAAGTATGGCTCACTTCAACAGACAACGGTTGTTATGGTTTTGACATAGGAACAAGCCTACCTGAACTAGTACAGAAAGTATCTGAAATAGAGCATAATTTCATGGTTAGAGTTGGGATGATGAATCCCATGTACCTTCCACGCATCAAAGGCAAACTTTTGGAGAGTTTTGCAAGTGACAAAGTCTTCAAGTTTCTTCACATGCCAGTTCAGAGCGGTAGCGACAAAGTTCTAAAAGATATGAAAAGGCTACACACTTCCATGATATTTTGTGATGTAGATTATGCATTTAGGAATAGATACGATAAGTTTACCATAGCTACTGACATCATAGTGGGTTTTCCTACTGAGACTGAAGAAGATTTTATCAAAACTGTTGATTTGATAAATGAAACCAGACCAGACATTGTAAACCTTTCAAGGTATAGTGCAAGGTCTGGCACCAAGGCTGCCAAGATGGAGCAGATTGACGTCTCAGAGGTCAAGCGCAGAAGCAAAATAGTCTTTGACATTGCAAAGAAGATATCTCAAGAGAGAAATGAAGAATGGATTGGTTGGGAGGGACAAGTCTTGTTTGATGAGATATCAGACGGGATCATAAAGGGAAGAAACTTTGCATACAAGCAAGTAGTTACAGATGACAAAGTCAGACTTGGTCAGAAGATCAATGTCAAGATTACAAAGGCCATGCCAAATGGTCTCCAAGGCGTTTTACTGAGCTAAATAATTTAGATCCGATCTTGGATCAAAACTAAGCAACAAAGTTTTTTAATCAATTTGGTAAGCAAGAGGAGAGTTATGGAATTTCAGATCAAAGAATCAGTTTTAGTCGTAGGTTTAGGCGGTGCAGGATGCAAGCTTGCTATTAATATCAAGGAAAAACTTGGATATGACTGCCTTCTAGTAAGCCATGATGCAAGAGATCTAAATCACGATGCTTCAAAAATACTGATTAACACAAGTCCAGTCCTAAATCCCTCTGCATATCTCATAAGAGGTGTCTCATTTGGTGCAAGAGGATCAATTGAGGACAAGATAAACAGATATTCCACTGTAATGATTATTGCCAATTTAGCAGGAAAATCAGGCGCTGCTCTGGCTCCAGTGGTTTCTCAGATTGGTAAAGAGTTAGGAAAAAGCATACTTTCATTTGCAATCATGCCATTCAAGTTTGAAAAAGATAGGATATTCTTCTCCGGAGTTTCTTTAAAGAGACTAAAGGCAAATTCTGATTGTACCGTAATAATAGACAATGATGCATTACTTGAGAGCAATCCAGACCTTACTCCAGACGCATGCAATGTCATAACAAATTCGGCTTTATCACACGTAATATCCACTCTAAAGAACTCGTCATTGCCACTTCAAACAAGCATACTTTCTACCAGCAAAGACATTTCAGATGTAGAAACATCTCTTAGAGATTCAATCAAGATGCTATACGAAGATGTATCAGCAAATAGCATCAAGAATACTCTAATGTATGTAGTAGGTGGAAACAAGGTTCCAATAGGAGTTCTAAATTCAATGGTAAATACAATAAGCGGAATTTTTGGAAATGATAGTACTAGAGTTAGCATGTCAGTGACCGCAGGTGAAAATTCCAAAGTTGTGTTGCTTACTTCAATTGAAGGTGAAACACGCTTTGATAGATATGACCCACTTGGTTTCATACCAAAAGACAATGTTCTTGATTGGGATGAACCAGATGCAAGTATAAAGATTGATCTCAATCTAGATCAAATAGAATAGATTCTGATTTAAAATAATTAAAACAATTTATTACAAATAGAACGAATTAGTTTTTTAGAAGTTTATTCTTTCTTTGATTTCTTTTCTTCTACTTTCTTTGGAGTCTCAGCTGGTTTCTTTTCTTCTACTTTCTTTGGAGTCTCAGCTGGTTTCTTTTCTTCTACTTTCTTTGGAGTGCCTTTAGATTTCTTAGCTCCTTTCTTTGGCTTGCCTTCAGATTTCTTGTCACCTTTCTTGGATGTCTCTTCCGCTGTCTTTTCTTCTTGATACTTTGAAACTATAACATTACCGTCATCTTTTGTAATCTTAACTCTGATCTTTCTTGGAGGATGTCTAATACCGCGTGCCCAAACCAAATGGCTTACTTCTTCTTCGATTTTGATGTTTTCAGACTTCATGTGTTTTGTTGCAAATTCACGAATCATGTTGATTGCTCTCTTTGCCCTCTGGTTGTTTGGAGACAAGAGTACTTTTCCAAGATTAATAGTGTAAATTCTTTCTAATGATTCAGTAGACAACTATCCCACACTCACATCAGTTCGGCGCCATTGTCTCTTCTTAGGATTAGTTCTTACTCTTCGCTTTGTCCTAACTATTATCCAAGCTGGTACAGATGAATTCTGTTTTACTTTCTTCATCAATCTGTTCTTTCTTGGAGTTGACTTACGGGCAGCCATAAAAATTTTACATTTCAACCTCTTTTTAAATGAATCTCGGAAATATCGGGTAAACTATGATGATATCTTGGCAAGTATCTGTTTTAGCATTCTTGCTGATGCTCCCCAAATCAAATGATCTTGGAATTTGAAAGTATGCATCTCTAAGATAGATTTGTGGGAAGGATCTTTGTCATCTTCAATTGTTTTAAGAAGTGAAAAAAGAGGCATCCTCAAGACTGATGCAATTTCAGAATTTGGTACAATAGATGGCAATTCATCAAGCATTACAATAAACGGAGTTATTGTAAAACCAGAATTCAGAGTTGTGACAGGTTTTAGCTGACCAATTATCATAGGCCGTGAAATTTCTACACCTAACTCTTCCCTTGCTTCCCTAATTGCAGTTCCCAGTAGATCTCCATCTTCTTTCTCCCAAGTACCTCCAGGAAATGAAATTTCTCCGGCATGATGATTCATTGTTTTAGGTCTTTCAGTCATCAATAACATGGGTTCATTTCCAAAGATAATTATCATAACTGCTGCAAGTTTACTTTTAGAATCACCTTGTACCTCTGGCATTATTGAATTTGTCAATATCTGTTTTAGATTTTCAACATTCAACAATCTATGAATGTCAGAATTGATTATTGTCTGTTATGTTTACATGTAATAACAAATCTAGAGAGTAAAATATTCTGCTTCTGGATGATGAACTACTATAGCGGCTGTTGATTGTTCTGGAATTATTTGTCCTGCTTCTGTTAGCGTCATGCCAGATCTTTGTGGTTCCAACAATTTCCATACAATATGATGCTGTGATACATCAGGGCAGCTAGGATACCCCCAACTGTATCTAAGGCCTCTTTTATCCCCAATCTTGAGATCTTCTCTTATCTTTTGATTAATCCATTCGGCCATTGCCTCTGCTGTTTCTACTGCCATACCATGCAAGTAATAGGCATCAGTGTACCTATCCTCCTTATTCCACTTGTCTATCAAGTCGGAGGTTTTGGTACCTACAGTAACTGATTGGAATACAACCACGTCATCTTTACCAAAATAATCAGTAAGACAGAGATGTTTAGATTTTGAAGAGCGTGGAAAATCAAATACCAATTTTTCTCCGCTTGGATGTTCTACAGATAACTTACCACCCTCATTATGACATCTAAAGTAACCGTATACTACTCTTGGCTCAAACAGTTTTTCTTCCAGTATCCTCTTTTTCCATCCTTCAAATAATACTTCATGTTCTTCTTCAGATTCTTTGGCAGATTGCCCTCTAACTCCCCAAGACAATACAAACAATGATTTCTTGTTAAGATATTTCCAAACCTCTTTCAAGTCGATATCTTTTGGTTCTAGTCTAATTGGAGTGTTGAACTGAGGTGGAACAGGAGCTGTTACAGGAACAATTCCACTGTGTGCAAACTCTTGTACTTCTTGTTTTTCAAAGACTGGCTCTTTCCACTTTTCAATTTTTTCTTGCCACTCTTGGATAAATTTTTGTTTTTCAGGTGAGACAAGTTTATCCATCATTTTCAATCCGTCAAACATGGTCTTACAATAAAACACACCTGGTGTATAGATGCCTCCCGCCTTTGCCACCCTATTGATGTAATTAGTGTTAATTGCAGCACCGCCACAAAGTACAGGAATATTCATGTTGTTCTTTCTTGCATGTTCTACAAAATATTGCATTTGTTTGGATGTTGATACCAATAGTGCAGAGAGCCCAATGGCATCAGCATTTACCTCTTCTATTTTTTCCAAGAACTTTTGTAGTGGAACTTGTTTTCCAAGATCATATACTGTATATCCATTGTTTTCAAATATGGTTTTTACAAGATTCTTTCCAATATCGTGTACATCGCCATAAACGGTTCCAAGAACTAATTTTCCTTTACTGGTTCCTTCTTCTTTTAAGAGATACTTTTCAAGTTCTGCAACAGATGCCTTCATGCATTCTGCAGATTTGAGTACAAATGGAAGGATTAATTCTCCAGAGCCAAACTTGTCTCCAACCTCTTTCATTGCAGGCAGGAGATCCTCGTTTAGTGTCAAAATAGCAGCCTGATGAGTCACATCTTTTGGAGCATCAATTACAATCCTGCCATCTTTTTCTACCAGATCAAATTTTGCAGAAATCTTTTCCGCTATTGCACTTACGACATCATTTTCTATTCCATCCTTTAGTCTGTTTACTATTCTAAAGTTTGATCTCTTTCCTGCTGACCACGTAGGATCAACATCTACTTTTTTGGCCGCTACCTGAGTTGTACCCTTTGAACTTTCAAAATATGTGATAAATTCGGCAAGTGCATTAGGATGTTTGTTAAATATCAGATCCTCTGAAAGTTTTTTTTCTTTTTCATCGATTTCAGTATAAGGTATGACATCCTTTGGATTGATTATGACTGTATCCAGTCCATATTTTACTGCATGATACAAAAATACCGCATTAAGGATTTTTCTTGCACCTGGCGCTAAACCAAAACTAACATTACTTAGTCCAAGAGTTGTAAATGAGTTTGGAAATTTTTGTTTTACAAGACGAATTCCTTCCAGGGTATTTTTTCCAGCATCTAAGAATTCTGCCTCTCCTGTAGCCAAGGTAAATGTCAAGACATCAAAAATGAAATGCTCTTCAGTTAGTCCATATTTTTTTCCAGTCTCAACCAATAATTCTGCAGTCTCTAGCTTTTCTTGAGGAGTCTTTGCCATCCCCTTTGGTCCAATACACATGGCAACAGCTGGGACACCATACTTTACCATCAATGGGGCAAGTGAATGAAATCTGCTTCCATCACCTTCCAAATTTATTGAATTGATGATAGGTTTTCCAGGAATTTGTTCAAGCGCAGTTGCAATTACTTTGGGTTCGGTGGAATCAATAACTAATGGTGCATCAATTTCTAAGCTGAGCATTTTTACAAGTTTTTTCATAAATTCAAGTTCGTCTGAGCGTTCAGTTGTAGCAACGCAGACATCAAGACAATGGGCCCCGTCATCTACCTGGTCTCTTGCAAGTTTTACCAGTTCTTCGAAATTGTCATTTAAGACACATCCCTTTGCCTTTTTGGAGCCTTGGGCGTTTAGCCTCTCTCCAATTATCAGAGGGGCAGGATTTTGTCTAAGATCTACTGCCTTTAATGCAGAACTGACTCTGGGAGTTTTCAACAATGTTGTTCTCAATCACTTTTTCTAAATACCTAGCGGTTATTTTCTGTCGCCTTTTCGTCAATTACTTTACGTAACAGAGAGATGTGCTCAACGTTTGTTCCACAACATCCTCCAATTATTCTCACCTTTGGATATTGT
>QYPM01000009.1 GCA_007280465.1 Nitrosopumilales archaeon | reverse complement strand
AGCTGTAATAGGAGGTGATGGATCTTCTCCTACTCCAAAGTAAAGTGATGTTAAATCATTGCCTTGAGTAACAGTTATTGTATATGTTCCGTGCATGGCAGAGTCTTCTAATTTGTATACTGCCGAAACCGTACCATCAGATGTTACATTTGCATCTTTTGAATAAACTTGGTGACCTGTAGGATCTCCAAAGGCAAAGGTTACAATTTGATTTGAAATTGAAGTGCCATTTATGACCACTGTTTGACCTGCATCATATTTTTGTGCAGATGTTGAGACTGAAATCGCATGGATTGTTACAATGCTAAAATTTTTAGAAACTTGATTTTTTCCATCTGAGATAGTTACCGAATATTTTCCAAATGGTGCATCTATAGGAATGACTCTCTTAAATGAATAATTTCCATTTTTATCAGGCTGTGCAGTCAATGTAGTTATTGGATTTCCTTTAGAGTCGAAGATGGTAAAAGTTAGAGTGATTCCAGGAGTTGCAGTTCCTGAAACTAATTTTGTTTCGCCTCTATGAAATATTGGATCAAAATTTACTGTTAGAGGAACGTTCTGAATCACGCCGCCATGTTGCGATACTTTGAGATTTGTAGCAAATGATTTTTGATTGCCCTGTTGATCCTTTAGAACAAAGTTAACACTTCCTGCTTGTTCAGAATTTGGTATAGCAATAGTTGTGACAAAATTTCCATTTTCATTAGATGAAAATGAACCTATCTTGTCATTGTCTATATACAAATCAAGGTTAGTGGATGAAGAAAAACTAAAACCGATTACACGCACATGAGAACCTATTGCAGGAGTTGAGGGAATTATTCTAAATGTCGATGTGTCTAATATTCCTCGTACTGTTTGTTGTGGAGTACCGCCCGATGTTGGAGTACCGCCAGATGTTGGAGTACCGCCAGATGTTGGAGTACCTATATCACCAGATCCAAGTTCTATACCGTTTACATCTGATGCTTTCCATGTCATATTGGGTGTTTGCTGGTCTGTTTTGATTTGGAATGATATTGATTTCCCAGGCTTTAGTGGATTTATTGCACTAAATGCGAGAGTTGTTGGTGAAGTTTTCATACCTGCCCAGCCATTATCGAGCTTGAATGATTTGAAAGTACCACCATTAATTTGTAAAATAAATGAACCAACATCTGACGTACTATCTACATTATTGCTGATAGAAAGTATGGTAATTCCTTCTGTGTTTGTACTTGTCACAGTTACAAATGTAGGAGATGCGTTTACTTGCTGTACTGTATATGTTGTAAAGATACTACTAAGAAGTAGTACAAGAAGAATAACTGATTTTAATAACACTTTACTCATACTCTGAAAAACCCATCTCTCAATTAAATCTTAATAAGAAATTATACTTTTACGTACCACATTATCATGAAATTTAGGAGTAAGGTACAAATTCTGATATTTTTTATTCTATCTGCTAAAGGTTGTAGATGTTTGTGATACCAGGTTTTGATTCTGTCTTATTCTCTCAGCAATCAATCTGTATAATGACCTGAATTGGTCCTTTGTTTTATCTGATAAAAAGTCTGTTTCACCTAATACAATTTTTTCACAAATATATCTGCAAATTTCTTCTCTGTCAAACTTTTCCCAACCTAAGTGCTGATTTTCTTTCCAAATCTCATTTAGGTTATCTACTATGCTCTTCTTGCCCTTGCTTGATACTTGATCTTTAGTCAAAGTAGTATAACCCTCCTTTCTTAGTTTGACTTCATAAGTCTGGTTTACGGCATAAAGATAATCTTCATCTACCAATAGGTCCTCTATGAACAATTTTGGCTGTCCAGCAAGTTCAAAGAAAACCATCTGTACTGACTTGAATTCATTTGACTGAAGCTCTGTAGAAATCTTTCTTGATTCCTCTGTATTGTCTAATAAAATAAAAGTGTCATATCCGTGATTTTTATAAAATATTGCAAGCGACATGACCGAATTCTTGTTATATGCTGGAACTATGTTGAGTGGATTCATGGACAGATTTGGATCCTTTAGGAATCTATCAAATGCATTTAGATACATACAATCAGACATGGTCTCAACTATTATCACAGGTCTTGAATTGAAACCAATTTGCTTGTCTACGATAGATTCAACAAGACCTCTTGACAGTCCATATAAAATTGGAATAAGGGTCTGATCATCCGCATTCCAGTAATCATAATAGATCTTACTTAGGTGACGTCTCTTGTCAAGCTCTACTACAAGCAGATTACCTTGAGTATAATCAAATATCATAAAAGGTGAGTGAGTTGCATACAATATTTGATTTGAACCGGCAAGACCCTTTAGTAGATCTGAAATTCCTCTTTGTTGAGCAGGATGCAGGTTTCTAGCAGGCTCGTCAAGTAACAATATTGCTTCCTTCAATTCTGCCTTTTGTGTTTCTGCAGCAAAATTTACAATGAATGAAAAAGTCCACTTGAATCCTTCAGCTCTTCTGTTAAGAAGTCCTGTGTTTGTAACTGTGCCATCTTTATGAACATCTGATATGACAACACTCAAAACATTTCCTGGATTCCATCTTAATTCTACATGAATAGGATCACCCTTCCATGCTGGATTGAGTCTCTCACTAAGTCTTCTACTTGAAATGTTTAGTAATCTTATTAGTCTTGAAGGACTGTTTTTAGCCTCTTCAAGCTTCTGGGCATCAAGCTCTGCTAGATAAAATAAATTATTTACTGTCTCTGCCTTGTCAAATTCTTCAACATATTCTAATCCCTTTGCTCTGATTCCCTTTGACTCTCTTAAAAATTCCTCCAAGTCTATATTTCCAAGTATCTTCTTGTAGTCTGAAAAGTAAACAAATCGAGGATGTAGTTTATCTTCAATAAAATTGTCTAATGCCGAACGTTCGTTTGTTCCTATTAGCATGTTGTCAAATATGCTCTCCAAATCTTGGTAGATGTTCTTCCACTCTGATATTACTTGTTGATCCTGTGATGCAATCAAGTAAATATTATTATTCAATTCAGCCATTATATCCATAAAGACTTCGCGTGTTCGTGGTGGAGGGGCCTCTAGAAATTTTACATCTACTCTAATTCGTATGGGATTTGGCATAGCTAATACAAACGACTTGATTCTATCTACAAAGTTTTCCCAGGAGTTAAGTCTCTTGCTTGCCTCACCACTAATTTTTACTTCACCAAAATCATATTGTATTCTTGGATTCTTGTTAGTTCTAAAAATTTTCATCTTCTTTATGTCTTGGAGATTTGGAAATTTTTCACGAATTAGCGAAGTCTCCTTTTCACTTAGTACAAACTCTCCTTCAGCTAATTTTATTTCTGACTTGAGATCCTCAGTCATTTCATCACACAAGTCTAATTCGGAAAGCTTTGTGTCCTTGTTAAGCAATGTAAGAGCTTCTAAAATTGTAGTTTTACCACTTTCATTTCTTCCTACAAATGCAGCAAGATCTCCTACTTTAATTTCACCAGAATCATGAATACATCGATAACCTTGCACTCTGAATTTTCTAAGCCGCATCTAGCGGCTATTGGCTTGGCTGTGATTTAACTTATTCGTCAAATTTATCAATAAGATGTTTTTCGACCAAATAGATATATGGGAACTAGCGCGGTTATACTACAAATTGGCAGTCAAAAAAATTGCTTATCTTGTTTTTGTCTTTCCTGTTATAGTTTCATTGATTTTTGGAGGATTTGTATTATCTGATGTCTTGGGACAACCTGATAGAAAATTAAACATGTGGCAATTCAAATCTGAAATACAAACTGGGCAACAAGGCGACAAGGAAATCAGATTGTTGAATATGGATAGTTCTTACTCTGTATCTACACCACTTAGCTTCAGTGTTATGGTAAACAATACCGCATTTGATTGTGGAGATCTGTACATGACGATATATGATCCAAATACAACTCCAAAGCAGGTAATAGTTCAGCATGCCTATTTTTCACAATGTTTTACACAGGGTAATTCTGCTCTGCCAATCCAAGATACTTTTTCACCTACTATTGACAAAGCAGGTCTTTATCAGATTGTGGCAGAAATGAAGGACAAGACTAATCAAAATAGTATTAGTGTAAAGGCTGACTTTAAGGTACAATAAGAAAATAATATGTTATTATATTGCACGAGTATTTGTAATATTGAGGAATAACGTTGTTCTTGTTATCAATGATTAATCATGGCTAAAAAAGAAAAAAAACCAATCAAAAAGGTCGAAGAAAAAAAGGGAGTAGTCAAGACTGATAAGAAGAAAGTAGTCAAGACTGAAAAGAAAAAGGAAATACCTAAACCAGAAAAGAAAAAGACCAAGGCTGAAAAGAAAAAGGAGATTGAACTTTCAGAGGAAGAACTTGAGGCGATTGATGAAAAGGAGATAGAAAACTTCCAGATAGAAGGTCTGGATATGGAAAAATTAAAAACAACTGTACTAGGCTTGGTTGCAAAACGCGGAGACAATGGCATATTCCAAAGTGAACTTTGGAAGAAACTTAAACTCTCAAGCAGAGATGGTTCTAGACTTGCACTAAAACTTGAAAGACAACATCTTGTAAAAAGGGAAAAAATTCTTGAGAATGGTAGATGGACTTACAAGCTAAAGATTGCACATGTACCAGTAACTACACAATCAATAGAATCTGCACCATGTCTAATTTGTCCTGTTGAATCAAAATGTACTCTTGAAGGAGAAATTAGTCCAAGAACTTGTCCTTTGATTGAACAATGGGTTTTAACTGAACTTTCTACAAAGAAGGTAAAGAAATGAAGTTAATTGATGCAAGGCGTGACTTGTATAGAAGACTAGCTCACAAAGAAGGATATCGAAGTAGAGCTGCATACAAACTAAAAGAACTAAACACTTCTTATCGAATAATCGGTCCTGGGTTTTTTGTTTTGGATTTAGGATGTTCACCTGGTGGATGGACCCAAGTTGCAAAAGAACTTGCAGGAAACAAGGGACAAGTTATGGGCATTGATAAAGCATTTGTAGAAGAAATTGAAGATGTTAATATCATACGAGGAGACATTGAGGACGAGTCTGTTGTAGAGCAAATTTTTGAGTATTTTGGAGGTAAGATAAATGCCGTAATATGTGATCTCTCACCAACTGTTACTGGACAATGGGATGTGGATCATGGAAGACAAATCTCTCTTAACTATGCAGCAAGTAAAATCATGGACCAAGTTTTGGCACGAAAGGGCAATGCACTCTTCAAAGTATTTGACGGTCAATATTCAATTGAATTTAGAGACTATATACGAAAAAAGTTTTCCAAAGTTCAACTAAGAAAACCTGAAGCAAGCAGAAAATCAAGTAGTGAATTATACTATGTCTGTTTGGGCTATCTTGGAAATTAAACTAGAGATAAAATTTCATCAATTCTTGCATCTGTCTTAAATCCTGCAGGATTCATACTTGTTTTTGTTGCCCTCAGTCCAATGCCCTGAATCTTCTCTATTATTTTATCAAGAGATGGTGGAGCCGATTGGTTTCTATGCCCAATCTCATCTAATGTAAAATAGGCAGGTGCCATATCTACTTCCTCTTTACACTTTTCCAAGAATATGCCACAAGACTTGTCCACAGTCAAGTTCTTTTCTTCTAATATCATTGCATCCACAAAATTCTTGTCGTAAAGATTTTCTATCCAAAGAGGTCCTGCAAGTTTTGTCTTTGAATTGCAAATATTGCATACATGTTCAACCTCCCGTACAACTTTTCTGTTACCACAATTATCACAATGTAATATGTATCCCATGCAATTTTTAGTATTTGTTCTAACAAGTATCTTGACATACGCCTTGTAGTAATGCATGCTATGTTGTACAAATAATGGTGCTACCATGATATCCATTCTACCTGCAACAAGATTCATGCATCCCAGAACAAGTCGTAATGCTATCTCATTTCCATATGTGGTTCTAACTGGGGTTCCATAGTACTTGCGTTGACATGCTTCAGGAAATATTCCATGTAATACCGTCAGGTCAGTAGCAGTGACTGATAAAAGCCCTCCATGAAACGTAGCTCTTATGGCACAATCAAGATAGCGTGAAGGAGAACCAAAAGGATCCACATCTACAATTGCACCACGTCCATCCCTTGATGAATGAAGACTCAGGAACCTACAAGCCTCATTTTCAGAAAACTCGCACTTTGTTATTCCATTTAGCTCTGCAATACTTTTTCCAATCTCTAATGCTTGAGCATTAACATCATTTGCAACAACTTTTTCTATTGAACTTATTTCATTTGCAACTCTTATGCTTCTTGCACCAATTCCTGCAAGTGAATCCAAAAAGATCTTGGGACCCTTGAAATTTTTAAGAAATGCAGAATATGCTATTATGGAAAAATCTCTACTAACTCTGGCTCTAGGATTGAAAAAAGCTGGTTCCTTTGGAGGTACTTTTTCTGTTAGTGAATCTTTTGGTACTAGAAGTTTTGTACTTCCTTCTACTATCTCTGCAAGATCAAACTCCAACATCTTGTCTTATCTAAAATGATTTAATACATCTAACGCAAGAATAACTAAAATGCTAGTCTGCGGAGTAGATGACGCAGGTCGAGGTTCAGTCTTGGGCCCTCTTGTTATAGCTGGAATTTCTATTGAGAAAAGTAAAATAAAACATCTTGTTGCAATTGGAGTCAAGGATTCAAAACAACTCAGCCCAAAATCTCGAGAAAACTTGTATGATAAGATTTTGTCTATAGTAGACTCGTACTATGTTGCAAAAATTCCCCCAATAACAATAGATAGGAATGTCAACAAAAACCTGCTAAACCAACTTGAAGCAAACTATATGGCCAAAGTAATAAAAAAACTTGGGGCGAATTCTTCATACGTTGACTCGTGCGATGTAAATCCAAAACGATTTGGATTGTATATATCAAATATTGCCAAGACTGGAAAAATTATCTCAAGCCATCATGCTGATAGGAAATATCCTGTAGTCTCGGCAGCCTCGATTATTGCCAAAGTAAACCGGGATAGAGAAATTGAAAAACTGCGAAAGAATCATGATCTGGGAAGTGGGTATCCATCAGACTCTAAAACTATGGGATTTATCAAACAATGGCTATCTCAAAATGGTGATGTTCCAGTCTTTGTCAGAAAGAGTTGGAAACCAATCAAAATATTATTAGGTAAATCATCCTAGGTATTTTGCTACAATCATACCATGATCTCCCTCATATGGCTCTAGATTGATCTCCTGAATAATCTCAAAGTTTGCCGCTAATTTTTTTATCTCTGAGCGAATTACTTGGGCAGGTTCTCTTGTAACATCGATACTTCTTGTTTTTATTACAAGCATCATGTATCCGCCTTTTTTTAGATATGTCTTACAATTTAGGATTGCAATTTCTGTCTGATCTGGTTGAGCAATATCGGCATAAACAACATCGACTGGACCATACACTGAAAAATATTCCTTGGGACTACGCGCATCTTGTAAAATTGGAACTACATTTGATCTAAACGAAGCTACTCTTTCCAAAAAGTCTCTGGCAACTCTACTTGAATGTTCCACTGAGAAAACAATCCCGCTTGGGCCAACAATGTCCGAGACATGACTCGCAGTAGTTCCTGTAGATACCCCGAGATAGAGAACTTTAGCTTTTCTAACAATAGGTAAAAACTGAAGACCATTCATTATGGCAGCACCAAGTTTACTACGATAAGGATCCCATATCCTAAATTCTTCATCATCTATTTTTACTAATTTTTCTCTATAGACCTGATTTCCTGGTACCAGATTTATGGTTGCAAGTCTTTTTTCCCCTTCACTTTTTACCCAAAAAATATTATCTTCTTCGTTTTCCAAACTTTTTTCTCTTGCTCTTTTGCCAGTCGTTTCGCTTGTCTCCATCTCCGCCTCTACCTCCTCCTCCATATCTTCGATCTCCCTCTCTCCCTCCTCTACCACCGCCTCCACCAAATCTTCTATCTCGTTGGTCTTCTTGTCTACGTGGCTGGAAAGCTGGTCTTTCTGGCTGGTCTTTGTATTTTACTCCTATCTCTGTGACCCGTATGTTGAGTTTTTCAAGTAATGTATCATTTCTACCTGCTCCATAGACATCTACTCTTGCAGCAATTGCAGCTTTTGCAGCTATTGCCCTTGCAATCTTGCCTCTTTGCCATCTTGGAGCAGCATGAACTAATTGATGCTGGAACAACAAACCATGTTTTGGTGGCTGGGCACCAGTTTTGAGTGATCTAAATAATGCCTTCTCTGCACCAAGAATTTGAATTGTACTAGCTGGCATCATTGCAAGTCTCTTTAGACTTCCAGCCTTTGCAAGTATTCTTGCTCCAACAGCAGAACCTAGTATGACAGAAATGTTTGGTGCCACTAGCTCCATTTGCGACTCGATATGTTTTTCAAGTGATTGTCTTAACTCAAAAAGATCTAAAATCTGTTTTGAAATACTTTGAACTATTGCAAGATTCTCATCTGAGATCTGACCACCTCTACTCTTTTTTTGTAATAGCGATAACATCTCTGCTTTCTCTTCAGGAAAACCAGCCTCAAGATATGTATTCTGAGTAAGATCGTCTCTTCTTCCTACCGTGACAATTTTTGAATAACCACTTATTGTATCAATTAGATTGTCAAGTTCTGGAAAATGTAACCCATACCACTCTCTTACTCTGGAACTTAGTAAATTGATTATCTTGTCTGTCTCGTCTAATGTGCTGATTGCCTGAATTATATGTAAATCAGGACTTTCAGAAATCTCTGTTACTCTAGATGATGATAAATTGAGTGCAAATTCTCGTAATTTTCCTCTGGCATCTCCTTCATCTGTGGCAAAGCCAGAATCTACGAGTACATGTAATTTTGAAGATTGTATGGTCTCTATCTTCTTCTCATCCATTATGTCAGATTCAATTGATTTTTTTCTCAATAACTTTAACAGCGAAGAATCGTTTACTGTAACTAAACTTCCCAAATTGGCAAGAAACTGTTCTAATTCATTGAGATTGATCTGTTCTTTTTTCAAATCTACGTACTGGACCGCAGGATTTGAAAATGGAAATGATTTTACACATTTATTATCGTCAAAAACTGCAACGCCCAACTCTGTTAAAATTACAGAATACATAGAGAGCATTTTCATGTCTTACTAAAAAATGTAACAGTAGGGATTCTAAACTACATCAAACGTTATAAGACAACCATTTTTAATTATTAGAAGTGAGTCCTGACATTTCAACCAGTGTAGGTCCCATTGTACTTGAGAGACCTACGATGCTTGCATCTGGCATTCTTGGTATATCGCTTGACGTTTTTGGTCGTCTATATAAAGAAGGAGCTGGTGCACTCGTCACAAAATCACTTAGCAAAGAACCGTGGGATGGATATCCAAACCCGACTATCATTGGACTGGAAAATGGGTATCTAAATGCAGTCGGACTATCAAATCCAGGAGCTCCATACTTTGCAAAGATGCTGTCATCAAATCAAACTATCCCAATAATTGTTAGTCTGGTAGGCTCTATTGCTGAAGATTTTACATTTATGATAAAACAATTTGAAAATGTAAAGATCCTAGGATACGAACTTAACCTGTCATGCCCACATGTTGAAAAAGTAGGACTAGAAGTGGGTGATGACCCAGAACTTGTTCGAACTATAATAAAATCTGTAAAAAAAGAATCCAAAGTGCCGGTACTTGCTAAAGTAGGTCTTGGCTCTTCCGACTATCTAAAAACTGTTAGTGCTGCATGTGAGAGCGGCATTGATGGAATAACTGCAATAAATACACTAAGAGCAATGGCAATAGATGTAGAAACTGGCAGGCCTATCTTGAGTCACAAGATTGGTGGATTATCTGGGTCTCCAATCAAACCTGTTGCGGTAAGATGTGTCTATGAGATTTCATCAAAGTTTAATATTCCTATTATTGGCTGTGGTGGAATTTCAAGATGGGAGGATGCCGTAGAATTTTTACTTGCGGGGGCAAGTGCTGTACAGATTGGTAGTGCCGTTGGAGAAAAATGGACAGGCGTTTTCTCTGAGATAAACAATGGAATATCACAGTATATGGAAAGAAAAAACTTTACAAAAATAAAAGAGATGGTTGGTATTGCAAAAAAGTTTTGATACTCCAAAGATAGTAACAATAGAAAAAATTGTGGATGAAACTCCCACTGTTCGCACCCTATTCTTTACTGATGAAATATTGTCTAAAGTACTTCCAGGACAATTTGCAATGGTGTGGATACCTGGCGTAAATGAGATTCCAATGAGCGTTATGATAACCCAAGAAAATGGAAAAGCTGCTTTTACAGTAAGAAAACATGGACTTGCTACAACTGAATTATTTTCCAAAAAGGTAGGTGATCAAATAGGAATAAGGGGTCCTTATGGCAATTCATTTACAATAAAACAAGGCAAGCTACTTCTTGTGGGAGGAGGAACAGGACTAGTTCCTCTAATACGTCTTGTAACATTTCTTAAGAAAACCGATGATGTAACCATAGTCATGGGCGCAAAGACTAAAGGCGAAGTCTTTTTTGAAGATCTTGCAAAAAAATTACTTGAGGGAACCACACATCAAGTTATTGTTGTAACAGAAGATGGAAGTTATGGTGAAAAAGGTCTTGTTACTGATGTTACGGAAAAATTATTCAAGTCTAATGGGTTTGATGCGGTTTACACTTGTGGTCCTGAAAAAATGATGTACAAAGTTGTACATATTGCATCCCAAAACAAGAGCTATGTTGAGGCAAGTATTGAAAGAATGATGAAATGTGGAATTGGAATATGTGGTAGCTGCTGCTTTGGTGATGTTATGGCGTGCAAAGATGGAACTGTCTTTGATGGTTCATCTCTTCTTGCAAACAAAGAGTTTGGTTACACTCATAGAAACAAATCGGGCATGATTGAGAATTATTAGACGGTGAAAATGCCGGAAAACTTAAAATGCTATCAAAAGTCATTCAAATTGAAAATTGGTTCATCCTAAAATTGTATTAACTGCAGATCGTACACTAATGTCTCCCTATCGTGGGATATCTTTAGCAACATTTTTTGGTTGTGCTCCTGCAGTAGATCCACACAGGCCAAAAAACAGTTTCTGGTATTACATTCTAAAAGATCAAGTTACTCCAAAAATTCTCTTTGACTTTATCTGTAATCCTATAAGCCATACAAATGGAGTTGCAAATTATGCTCCGTATGGATTAAGAAAAGTCGAAGCGGCTCTTCTCAGAGACGGATACAAAAGAGAAGAAGTTGTAGTGGCTCATCCTGATCATGTAGACAAGTTCATCGGTCCTGAAACTCAAGTAGTTGGTACTTATGAAATGGACCCTCTTGGAATGGGTCCTGTAACTATGACATTTACTTATGGTAGAAAACAGACATCATATGACGAATTTTACAACCGTGACTTGCACATGAAGATTAATGCTGCAAAGAAGAAAAACGGAAGTAATGCCAAAGTCATAGCTGGAGCTTCGGGAACTTGGCAGTATAACTATGATCCAAAGAAAATTCAAGAATATGGACTCTATGCTGTACTAGAAGGAGAACTTGGTGGTATAGCTCCTGAGATAGACGGACATGCTGGAGAATTCTTTAGCAAACTCATAGCAGGAGACTTTGAAAACATGAATCCATTTGTTAAAAGCGATTTCAAAGTTGAGATTAAAGAATTTGGAAAAGACCAAGAGAAATTCCATGGTAGATTCATCCATTACTGGGATGAGCCAGGAGTTGATGAAATACCAAACATAGTAGAGCCAAGCATGCATGGAATGGTAGAAGTTATGAGAGGTTGTGGAAGAGGTTGCAAGTTTTGTGATGTTACACTAAGACCGCTGAGATACTATTCACCTGAAAAAGTAAAACAAGAGATTGAAGTTAACATAAAGAAAGGAGGACAACGAAATGCATGGCTTCATAGTGATGATATTTTCGTCTACGGACTTGATCCAAGAAAGACAAAGAACATGGCTCCAAACAGAGAAGCATTAGAAGAACTCTTCAAGGCAGTAATGTCATGTGGAATATACCATACCAATCCAACTCACGGTACTTTAGCAGGAGCAATTGCCGATGAAAAATTACTCCCAAACATTTCAAAGATTATCCGTTCAGGTCCAAACAACAAGACTGGAGTACAATGTGGATTTGAGACAGGAAGTCTTAGATTGATTGGAAAATATGCAGACAGAAAACTTGCTCCATACAAACCAGAGGAATGGCACTGGGTTGTAAAAGAAGGGGTAAAGACACTAAACGAGAATCACTGGATTCCAGCATTTACTCTAATCATGGGTCTTGACAATGCTGAAACTGAAGAAGACGGATGGGATACAATACGCCTCATAAACGAGCTAGAACTAGAACAACCAGAATCCCAGTTTACAGTAACCCCACTCACATTTGTCCCAATAGGACTATTAGAAAAATCAGAGTTCTTTGATATTGGAAATGAATTAACTGCCCCACAACTTGGTGTAATGTACAAGACATGGCAGCATAACTTCAAGTATGGAATTCAGAAATTCATGGACAAGACAGGCAGCAACAATACTTTCAAGAGAAAGGCATTCACAGGACTTGCAAGAACCTTGGGTGGTGTTCCACTTGCTGCAATGGAGAAATATGCAAGAAGAAAGGGCCCAGAACATGAGAGAGTAATTGAGACTATCAAGACAAAGTACTGGTAAACTATAACCAAATACATAAATTGAATTAAAAATAAACTCCATTCGTGCCAACTCACGGATCGCTTACTAAAGCAGGAAAAGTAAGAGGACAAACTCCAAAGGTTCCATCACGAGAAAGACATGGAACTATATCCATTACACGAAACAAAAACAATTTTAGAAAAAGATTTATCCTAAAAAGAGTCCCAGGCCAAAACAAGCCGACTCAAAGAAAAAGAAGAAAGTAGAGCAGAAATTTTAAACAATTAGTGCTAGACTAGTCTAATTTGATTATTTGTCAATAGTTACCAGTATTTGGTTACAAAATAATTGATTTTATGTTAAAGGATATCTGGTCCAGTCATTTTTGAATAAAATAAAAAAATAACAGACTCAATCGATCCATGTTCTAAGGTTTTACCCCTAAAACATGAACCGTTTCGTGTTTGTATAGAGTCTGCATAAACAATTATGAGGTATGGATTCAAAAGATTATGTTTGTTTATTTTGAAATTATCTGATCCGATCTGGGACACGGAAGAATCAACAAAAACAACCGATTAGGTAACAGTTCCTTGCATCAATAAATTTATTAGGTACTCGTACCGTACCATACGGTAAGATGGACGATTTAAGATTAGAAAATCTAGATGGGGTAGGCCCAGTAACTTCCAAGAAGCTAAGCGATGCAGGAATTCATAACATTATGGATCTTGTAATAAGAGGACCAGTAGACATATCAGAAATTACTGGTATGGATCTTGACGCTGCTGTAAATCTGGTAAATAAAGCAAGACACCAGCTAATTGACAATGGTCAAATTGGTAAGGAATTTGTTACTGCAACTGAGATTTACAAGAGAAGACAAGACATTGGAAAAATAACAACCGGAACTAATGCACTTGATACTCTATTTGATGGAGGAATTGAGACACAAGCCGTAACAGAAGTTTATGGTGAATTTGGTGCTGGCAAGACACAACTTTGTCACACATTATGTGTAACTGTCCAAAAACCAAAAGAAGAAGGTGGATTGGATGGTGGGGTATTGTACATTGATACAGAACACACATTCAGACCTGAAAGAATTGTTTCAATTGCTAAAGCAAAAGGACTTGATCCAGAAAAAGTTCTTGAGAGAATTATGGTGGCAAGAGCATACAATAGCGCTCACCAGGAATTAATCTTGCAAGAGGCAGGTCCTATAATTGAAGAGCATAAAATAAAATTACTTGTTGTAGACTCTGCAGTAGGACTTTTCAGAGCGGAATTTCTTGGCAGAGGCACGCTCTCTATAAGACAACAGCGATTAAACAAATTCATGCACTTGCTTTCAAGAACTGCAGAGACATACAATATAGCAGCAATTGCGACAAACCAAGTCCAATCATCACCTGATCAGTTCTTTGGTGACCCAACAAGACCTGTTGGAGGAAATGTTGTTGCGCATGCTTCAACATATCGTGTATACCTCAAGAAATCAGGTAAGAAGAGAATTGCAAGAATGGTTGACAGCCCACATCATCCAGAACAAGAGGCTCTCTACACCCTAACCGAAGGTGGTGTTGCAGACCCAGAGGATGAAACAAAGAAGAAAAAGAAAGAAGAATCTGAAGAATAACTGGTCTCATCACGTCATGTTGGGTGGAAGTGCGGTACTTCCACCCCTCACTACTTTTCTTTTATATCCAGTAAGTGTTAAATTATGGTCATCTCAAGTCTTAGCGATTAATGGCTACTAAGAAATCATCGGGTCGTTCACACGGCTTTATGCATAAATCACGATCCGTTATGACCAAGGACAAGGTCAGAGGAGTCTCTTTCCTACTTAGAGAGTATGCTATAGGAGACAAAGTTTTGGTAATCATTGATCCTTCACAGCACAAAGCATTGCCACATAGACGATATCATGGAAAAGTGGGAACAGTAACAGAAGCTGGTCGTAGAACAGTAAAACTAATTGTTAAACTTGGTAACAAGCCAAAAACCTTAATCACTAGATTAGATCATATCAAACCATTCGGTGTTGTATAAAGAATGGAAGAAGTAAAGAAAAAACAAGGCATTTCTATTCCAGAGGTAAAAGAAATTATGGAAAAAGTTGATACTGAATCAATGGATCAAATTCAACGATGGACATATGACTATGTTACTAAATTTTCAAAAATTGATGCAAAAGCTGCAAAGAAACTAAAACAGCAACTTGTAAAAGAATGCGGTATACAAGAAGAAGAAGCAGTAGAAATTGTAAATAATCTCCCAAGTACTGAAGCTGAGTTGCGAGCATTTACTTTCGGTTGGAAGAAATTAATTCTTGCTGAAACGCTCGACAAAATGCTAAAGATCATCAAGGAGAATTCTTAAGTTCAGGAGTACGGTTTTCTTGGAACACGCTCAAACTAGAAAGTATGAGGAATACGCATACGTATTAGATTTTGTCACAAGAGGAAAATCAACTACTGTTAGAGGTAGAGATGGAATAATAGTTACAGCTATTGGTGAAGAGAGACTTACAATACTTGAATTATTAGCAATGCCAAACTCTACCTTTGAGATTGGAGAACGAGTATACATTGGCAAAGAAGGAAGAACAAAAATACTCTCAGTCCTTGGCAGACTAGAACATAATCAGATATCATCCTCTGCTCAGAGTGAACTAAATTCAGTGGTAGAAAAAATTGTACTACAAAACGAAAAAAGATTTATAGATTATCTAAACAATTCACAACCACTCACTCCAAGAATTCACGCACTTGAACTCATTCCTGGTATTGGAAAAACCTACATGAAGACAATGTTAGAGGAGCGAGAAAAGAAAAAGTTTACTGACTTTAAGGACTTGCAAGAAAGAGTTGGACTAAAAGACCCTGCAAAACAGATTGCAAAGAGAATCATCGAAGAGATAACAGGCGAAACAAGGATGAGTCTCTTTGTTAGAAAATGATCAAGCGCAGATCATTAGGACAGCATTTTTTAACATCAAACTCAATCGCACAATCTATTGTTAACTTTGCCAAGATTACAAAAGACGACATTGTTCTTGAAGTAGGTACGGGTAAAGGTATTCTTACACCACTTCTATGTAATAACGCAAAACAGGTAATCTCAATTGAAAAAGACTCGATACTATATTCACAAGCAAAAGAGACATTATCACAAATTCCAAACCTAGTCCTAGAAAGGGGGGATGCTTTTAAGAAAAATCCTGAATTTACAGTCTTTGTATCAAACCTTCCTTATTCTGAGAGCCGTACTGCCATAGAGTGGCTTGTTCAAAAAAAATTCAAGCGCGCAATTATTATGGTTCAAAAGGAATTTGCCCAAAAATTGCTTGTCAAAAAAGGTGGAAAGGAAAGAAGGTCAATATCTATTCTTGCAAGCTATTGCTTTGATATTGAAACCCTAATGGATGTAAAAAATACCAACTTTAGACCTCCTCCAAAAGTTGATTCCGTAGTCATATCTCTTGTTCAAAAACAAGTGCTCACAGATCAGATTATAAAAAATGTCAACAAACTATTCTCATTTAAGAGAAAGACCATACGAAGCATTGGAAAAAAAATGGGGATAGAGATTGACTCTGATAAGAGATTAGAAGAGATGCCTGAAGGTGAGATAATAGAAATTGCAAAAAGAATCACAAAATAGTTACTATGTTCCAGCAGAGGACTCGATCTTTCTAGCTGATTATCTAGAAAATCAAAAGGGAAGATCTGCACTTGATATTGGAACTGGCTCTGGTATTTTAGCTAAAGTTTTATCCAAAAATTTTGATCTTGTTGTTGCAACCGATGTTAACATTTTTGCATTAAAAAAGGCGCATGAGATTATTACTAATTGTATATGTTGTAATGCTGCTGATGTACTACGAACTAGTTTTGATCTTATCGTATGTAACTTGCCATATCTTCCATCTGAAGAGTTGTCTGACCCTGCAGTAGATGGATTACATGAGGGTGTTGAAATTCCAAGCATGATTATAAAATCTGCCAGTCAGAGAATTGAGAAAAATGGAAAAATGATATTTCTTACTTCATCACTTGCAAATTATGATATCTTGATACAATTATGTGAGTCACTTGGATTTGTTGCAAAAATAGTTGCTAAAAAGAAATTATTTTACGAAGAGTTGTTACTTGTAGAATGTGTAAGAAAAACATGAAAGCTGAATTATTTTCTGAGTTTTTGTTTTGCAATCTCAGCAATTGCTTCAGTCATCTTTGATCCGGGAGCAGTTCCACCAATATCATAAGTGACATACTTTCCTTCATTGATGACCTGTTCAGTTGCAGCAAAAATGGCATTTCTTATGTCTGGTTCTCCGAGATACTCGACCATCCATGCGCCAGATAAAATGGCTGCAGTAGGATTGACTTTATCCAATCCCTTGTATTTTGGTGCACTTCCATGAGCTGGTTCAAACATGGCGTAGGAGTCTCCAATATTGGCTGAATATACATTTCCAATCGAACCAATATTTCCTGATGCACATTCTGATATTATGTCCATGAACAGATTAGTGCTGACTAGGATTGAATCATTGAATCTCTCAGGGTTTTTTACCAACTGTTGAGTCATGTTGTCAATATAATATTCCTCCACTTGGATACCTGGATTCTCAGCCATTGCCTTTTCTACCTCACTCCAGAAGATACCATCTGTTTCTTTGAGAATATTCCTCTTTGTTATTGGAAAGATCTTCTTGATATTACGTTGTTTTGCCCACTCAAAGGTAGCCTTGATGATTCTTTGGCAACCTTTCCTTGTGGTCTTTCTTATGGCAATAGCTACATCCTCAGAAATTTTAAACTCAATACCTGCATAGAGTCCTTCTGTTGCCTCTCTAAAACACACAAAATCCAATTTTTTATTTGGAGATAGTCTATCGTAGGTCTTGATCGGTCTGACATTACTGTAAAGTTGAAATTTTTGTCGTATTGTTACAGCTACACTTCTTGGTGCGTCTGGACGAGGAATTGTTGTAGTGGGTCCCTTGTAACATGCATCGCATTCCTCAAGCAACTTCATGGTGGTATCTGGAATGTATGTTGCGCCACCGCGTTTCTCCCACTGCTCAGATCCTGCATCACACAAAATAAGTTCTATTTGAGAATTGCAAGCTCGGAGCACACTTAACATGGCATTTACAAGCTCTGGACCTGTACCGTCTCCATTGATAACTGCAGCTTTCTTTCCCAAATCAGCCAACGTGATAAGATAAGCATATTTAACTCTAACTAGAAAATTATTTGAAAATTTTATCGTATAATGCTAAAGCTTAAACTCTTCATTTAATGGATATTTGGTTGTGAGAATAGTACAGATTTCAGATATTCATGTAGGTGCTCAATTCAGAGAAGAAATCTTTGATCTTGCCGTAGATGAGATAAACGAACTAAAACCATCTGTTATTGTAGCAACTGGTGATCTTACAAATGAGGGACTACTCAAAGAATATGAGAAATGCAAGGCAAAGTTTTCCCAGTTTAATACTAAAAAAATAATCGCAATTAGTGGAAATCATGACTATAGAAATACAGGGTATCTTCTTTTCAAAAAGTACTTTCCGTTTGATTCGGTAAATGAGCTTGACGACGATACTGTACTTGTAACAATTGGCACTGCAAGACCTGATAGAGATGAGGGAGAGGTAGGCTATAGACAGAATCTATGGCTTGAGAGAACAATGAAAAAGTATGAAAACAAGACCAAGATACTTGCAATGCATCATCATCTAATTGGTGTTCCTGATACTGGAACTGACAGGGTAACTGTGATAGACTCTGGCGATGTTTTAAGGACTGCATTGGATGGCAAGATAGACCTAGTCATATGTGGCCACAAACACAGGCCGTGGTTTTGGAATTTTGGAAATTTATCAATTGCAAATGCTGGGACAGTATCATCTGAAAGAATGAGGGGGCTTTTTGAAAATACATACAATATCATAACAATTGAGAAAGGCAAGATCAAAGTTGATTTGAAGATTGTAGGTGGAGAGAAAATTCATCTTAAAGATCTTGTGCAAAACTACAAACGTTATGGCGAAGAATAGATAAACTCATTCTCACTCCAGTTCCAAAGTTATAATAACAGTTTAAATTTCAGCAACATCTATGCGGGGGTCGCCTAGCCTGGTAGGGCGTGGGATTGCTAATCCCATGTCCGCAAGGACCCGTGGGTTCGAATCCCACTCCCCGCGCTTTTTGCGATCTACGCTTAAACTTAATAATAGAATCTTCAGAGTTGAATCAATGGTAAGAAGAAAGACAGTCAAGCCAAGAGCAAGCGGTCCAAAAAATGTTACAACTGGTCTATGTCCTAAATGCGGTACAATAGGAAAGATTTTGATTATAGGTGTGATTGGAAGCGAAAAAGGAAAATGCCAATCATGCAACGCCGAATTTACGCTGTAGAAAATACTGACAAAACCCTCAACAAAATAAACCATAAATTTTTAAGATCACATCTAGTGCAGATTGAATATATGGCAGGCGAAGATGAATCCATTTATGAAAGAGTAGCTAGACTGGAAGACGAAGTTGCTAGCTTGAGAAACGAAGTAGATGTCTTGAAAGGAACTATGCGAAACAAGATAGTACGATATGAACATAAATTAATCAAGAAAGGAAAAGACGTGCAATCAATTATTGACTAGACTTCTCTTTTATACCTTTTATCATTTCTAAAATATCGTCAACATCATCTGCTTCGGGGGCCAACTCAAGATATCTGTTAAGTGATGTTAATGCAAGATCCTTTTGTAGCAATCTTAGCTGAATAATTCCTTTATCTCTAATATCTTCAGGTGAATCAGGTTCAAGACCTAATGCCATGTTTATACAATGCATTGATTTTTCATAGTTAAATGACTCTGTGTAAGAACCCTTTAGATTTCTTAAAATTCTAATCAATATCTTTTCTGGTTCTACATCGTTTAGATATTCTGGTTCAAATTCTACTCCATCACCATAAGTTGCGTCCAATATATCCTGAAGATCCTCGATATCTAATAGGCTGCCACTGTTATACGGATCAAGAATCAACTCTTCGGAATATTTTACCAAGAAATGACCTGGAAATCCCACGGGTTTAAGCTCAAGACCTATTACTTTTGCAATCTCGATGTAAATTATACATAATGTGATTGGTATTCCACTACGCTTGTCTATTACAATATTTAGAAAATTATTTCTTGGGTTGTAATAATCATCATCGTCTCCTTCAAATCCCAACATGTCAAACATGTATTCATTTAACATGGAAATGAGATAGATTGGATTTTTCACATCTGAAACATGATCGCGTAATCCTTGCTCCAATGATCTTAATTTTTGGACATACTCTGATATGTCTAGATTGGGAAATTCTAGTATCTGGGATAATTTCAGACATTTTTCAACCAATGTATATTGTGGACTTTTTGCATAAGAGATCCACTCTGCTGCAAATGGATCGAAATTGCTCATTTTCTATTTAGATAACTTTCTGGGTTTTTGAGTTCGCCAGTTGTGGGAGGATTCTCAATTAGAGTCTTGTACGTGTCTTTGCCTAATTTGGAAAAGACATGTTCTGTAAAGTCTGTTCCAATACTCTTTCTAATCTGATAAGATGAGATGTCACTGTTTGCAAATGTGACTAGATAGTTCTTAAAGTCTTGATCATCTCTTAGAATATTTTTAACTGCAAATTCTGCCATTCCCTCCATTGTTGTAAATGCAGCATGGTGTGCCTGTATTGGCTTTAACCATCTTTGGTAAATGTCAAGAAGCTGTGGAATCATTTCTGAAATCTTGGGATCAATTGTTACCTTGTTAAACGTCATAACATCTGGGCCCAAGACTTGAACTATGAAATTATCTGGATTTAATACGAAAAATAGATTTGCCCTCTTTGCAATTGGATATTCATCTGGAACTTCAGGCAATTGCAAGTAATTGAAAAGATTTTTTATTGTAGGATCATCAAGGGCAAGAATAATTTTAGCGAGTTCTTCATTTATTGCATTTACTTCAGATACCGCTGTCTTGTTGATATTGTAAAGATTGTTTTGTATAGAGTGAACTTGTTCCTCTAAAATGGTCATCTTTAACGCTCCCATGTATCCAGAATTTACTTGATCAAATCTTGATTCATGGGACTTGCCTTGTTTGTATAATATGATTTGAGGATAACTCGATAAAATGAACTTGTTTAGGTAAATTGTAGATTCATAAAAATCTCCATATGTTGTAGATATCTGGGAGATGTACCCCTTTGCATATGTGGAATAAACTAGAAATCTAAAAGTCTGATTTTCTGCAAGCGATGCTATTTTTTGAACATCTTCATGTGCAATTGCAATAAAAAGTTCGTCAACAAATTCTGTAGATTCCTTTGTAGGGTAAACTTTGCGACCTTTGAGACGCTTAAACTCTACAAGCTCTGGAAATTCTACTTTGATCTGGGTTACTGGAATTCCAGTAAACTCTGTTATCTTTTTCGACGTATCTGCAAATAGCCTGTCGCTAATTGTTTCTATACTCTCAAATTTTATATTTGAAGTAAATTCCTGTTCTGCCTTTGCCTTTGAATCCGCTATCTCTTTTTCCTCGTTTAGCTCAACTGAGAGCTGGTCCAAAAGGGCATATGCAAACTCTTCAAATTCTGTCATTATGAGATTGGGTCAAACATGCCAATTTAACATTAACTTTAGATCTACATGTCTACTTTGGGTTGTATGTCACTAATTGATTTTGGACGTGAATCACTGACATCCTTTTGTGGTAAAATGATGTATCACTACATTCCATGGCATATCTGATGGAAATGAATACGGATGGAAAAGTGGTGGATCTTTTTTGAATATCTTTACTAGACAAGATTTTTCATAGATACTCTGAGTTTGTATCAGTGATGAATCGCGTTTATCAGGAGATGCACTCTCTGCAAAATATACATCATCAGGAATTTTTTTGATAAAATTAAAACTAAAAAAATCTGTAACTTGAAGATCTGGCCTGAATTGTTTTACAACCCAGCCATAACCTGGATTTGTAACAAGTGTGGAATTCTTTGGTAGTGTACTTGTAAGATATTCTATTGCTTCTCTCTGGGCCTGTCCTGCATCAAAAGATGTTATCCATATTGTAACTACAATTGATGATAACACCAGAACTGTCAAAAGTAGATCAAATATTCTGTCAGAGTTTTGTGTTGATTTTATATGAAAAACTCTACCTACAAAATCATAAAGTGGTTTTCCTGAAAAAATACTCAGTATTGGTAAAATTGGTATTGTATGAACAAATCCCACAAAACCCCCCCTGAACAAAAATCCCAGATATGGCACTGACAAGAGCGGTGCAAAAAACTGCTTTTTCTTTGCCAGCAGTACAACCCCCGCAATTCCAAAGACTAGTCCTATTGGTAATGTGAAAGTAAGAATTTGTAATACAATACCGTATGGTAATGAGGATGCCCTGCTTATCTGCCATAACTGGGTGGATAGTACGTGAGATAGACCGTATTGACTTGACATTGTAACAATCCATGAGAGAAGAGCCGCAATGAGAGAAATTGACCATATTATTCTGTATCGTATTCTATTTCTTAAAACATGGATAATAATTGCAGGAAGAAAGAAAATTGCAGAGAACTTGACAAGTAATGCACATCCAAAGAATAGTCCCGAAATAATCAATTTGGATCTTGATGACTGATTATCATTTCTTGGCATGATTAAAAATAGTGAGACTAGAACAAAGAGTATCATCAAAGGATCTAGTAAGAGATTTCGAAATGGCCAAAACGCAGGAATTAACCCAAAAGTAGCAAGTGAGATTAACGCAAATTTCTTGTTGTTGTATAATCTATCTGATACTTTGTAGACAAGAATTGCAATTGGTATGACATATGATACCGCAATTAGTCTTGGAATTAAAAACAACAAAAGCAACTGCAAATTCATATCATGAGTTTGCAAATGGACTATTGAATCTGGAAATCCTATTACTATAAAAAATAGTGATGGAATGATCCATCCTAATGGTGGATGGTCAATATAGTTTGGATCGTGGTACATTTGAAATGTCTTGGCAAAGTTTATGGCTCTATCAACATATACTCCTTCATCCCAAAAATATTCTGGAAATGATGCAAGTCCAAAATAGGAATTAAAAATTATTACTAAAAAAACTATGAAAAATATCTTTTGATGTTTTGTAACTTGCAATGTTTTTCTATTCTATTACATTGCTAAATGTGTTCATAATATGTGAAAAATAATAGTTGCCGAGGAATTATTTTTGAAATGCTCTTTATGATTTGCTATTTTAAGCTAGTTGCATTAACTTTTGGACTAGACATTTTACCCATTTCATGACTTGGAGTCATTGCAGAATTTACATGATTTGGGTTTGCTTGTGAATTGACTACTAGCTGATGCATGATTACCATTCCACTATATCCACCTGTAGCCTTTGTAGGACCTTGACGCTGAGATGCCATAATTGCATGGGCCCATTTGGAATTTTCTCCTGGTTGGCATATGTGTCCGCCACAAACTTTGCTTGGACCCAAACTTGCAGTAGTGGTACGAGTTGATTCTCCTGGCCAATTTGTCAAAGCACTTGGCCTCTTGGGTTACTGTCATAGATAAAGCAAGAGAAATTAGTACCGTAAAGACTAGGGACTTTTTCGACATTTCATAGTCTCTATTTTGTATGAAAATAAAAGTATTCGGGTGTTATCATGAATGAGCTAGTCTTGATTAGTTATTTACCAAATTATCTTTAAATTCACTTTTGAGTATATTTGTTAAAAACTTGATATGGGTTAATTGGAAGATCAATGGTGAATCTAGTTCCTGCATCCATTTTGGTATTGACACTTATTTTTCCTCTGTGACTTTTTATGATATTATTACAACTGGAAAGACCTAGTCCTGTACCTATTTGCTTGGTAGTAAAAAGTGGATCAAATATTTTAGGTAATATTTCCTCTGATATTCCAGGACCATTATCCTCTATCTCTACTTGAACACGATTTGCAACTTCAGATATTGTTATGTTAATCTTACCTTGATAATCCATAGACTGAACTGCATTTAATAAAATATTTTTAAAAGCTATCTTGATCTGTTCTTGATCACAATCTATCGTAACATCATTTTCATATGTCATTTGTAATTCAGTTTTATTTTTTGGTAGTCTGATTTCAGACCATGCATTTGCTATAATCTGAGAGACAAGACACGGTTTTATTTCCATATTCTGTAATTCTACAAAATCTAAAACATCTTCTATCTGATGAGTAATTCTAAAAATTGCCCTCTCAATGGTATCACATTGTTTCACTTTCTGTTCCAAAGTAAGATCTTTTTCTTTAATCAGTGATGTTGAATTTTTAATGATGGAAAGTGGATTTCGAAGATCATGATTTATTCGAGCAGAAAATTCGCCAAGAACTGCAAGTCTCTCTGCCTTTAGAAGCTCTTGGATCTTGTCTTTGATATCGAGATGAATTGCTTCTTTTTTTATCTCTATGTCATTAATGTCTGCTCTTACTATGTCATCATAAATTTCAGGAGTGTAAATCTCTTTAATTTCTCCCATTTTATTTTCCACCGAATCGTCCTGACGGAATTATAATTGGATAAATCAATTGTATCATATTCATATCTCAACAAATTCTTTAGAGTTGTTCCAGAGGTATTCGCATAAACTGAACATATTTTGTACAATTTCTGGTGAGTTTGTATGAATAGCAACATCGCTGTTACCAGAATCTGCTAAATCCTCAGAGGATTCAGACATTACAATTTGTTTGTCCATCTCTACAATCATTCTTCCCTTTGAGGGTAACACTCCGACTCGTACCTCGCTTGCATTTAGCCTCTTTATCATCTCTGAAATGACTTTTGTCGGTTTATCCTCTGTTATTACCCTGATAGTGACGTCATTTTTCTTGGCACTTAATATCTTCTCAGGCATTGAGGTATAGTACATTTTGGCAATATCGTTAGTTGTTGTAACGATATAGATGAGATTACTTTTACTGTCGTCTAATATCCTGCCAATTCTATTGTATATGATTGGCCTGCTTTGAAGTACTGAAAATGTGCTAGTATCAGATACCTTGATCTCTTTTTTATGACTCTTCAGATTTGTGATTACCTTTTCTGACAACTTTTTCATCGAATGAAGTTCGTCACGTTTTTTCTCAATTATTGTATCTAGTGCCTTACTTGGTTCGGTTGGAGTAACAATTACTGGATTTGAAAACGATGTAGCAACAAGACCATAATTTCTTAATTTTGTCAAAGATCTATACATCTTGCCTCTGTCAAGTCCTAATTTTATTGCTAAATTGCCAACTGTGACTGGCCCTATGTGTAATAATCCAAGATACATGATTGCCTCTGGTTCTTCTAAACCCATGTTCATCAAATCTGCAAGTAATTCTTTACGTTCGTTTATGAAATGAATAGGATGCATCTTCTCATCATTTGTACCAAACGAGGAGCTTGTTCGTCTCTCTTGTAATACTGCTTTTCTGCTCATGCATAGTCAATTATATTAAACTAACATAAGCAGTACGGACTTTGATAGCATCTCTTGAGTCCATAGTGGTAAAAACAAAAAATGATCGCGACCAAAAATGCACTCAAAGATGATATTTCTCTTGAATTTGTTAAACGTAGAGTTTGGATAATGCTCTAGATATGTTCTTTGACATATTTTTGTTGTACATATCTGGAATTATGTTGTTACAATTTAATTTCCTTTCAGGAATAGTATTTGCAATTGCCTGAGCTGTTGCAATCAACAAATCAGTAGTTATCTTTTTTATTTTTTTATCTAATATTACTCTCATTATATGGGGAAATACTAGAGCATTATTGACCTTGTTGGGATAGAGATAGCTTCCAGTTGCAACAATTTTGGCACCTGATTTCTTTGCAATCTCTGGTTTTACCTCAGGAGTGGGATTTGTAAGTGCAAAAATTATTGAATCCTTGTTCATTTGTTTTATAATCTCTCCATTTAACAAATTCTTTCTTCCTGAAACACCAATGAATACATCGGCATTTTTCATTACGTCAAAAAGTTCTCCTTTTTCTCTTTTTGAGTTTGTAATACCTGCTAGTTCATGTTTGTACTTGCTCATGTTTTTTGTTCTTCCTTTGTAAATTGCACCATCCGAATCTGTGACAATAATATTTTTACAGCCAGCTGCAATGAGTAACTTTGTTATTCCATAGCCTGCCGAGCCTGCGCCTGCAACAACTGTCTTTACTGATTGTAATTGTTTATTGACAAGTTTTAGTGAATTCAAAAGTGCGGCAAGTGCAACAACTGAAGTACCATGTCTATCATCATGAAATACTGGTATTGAAAGAGATTTTTCCAACTCTTCAGAAATTTCTAAAACTTTTGGTGATTCAATATCTTCAAGATTTATTGCACCAAATGCCGGTTCAATTGCCTTAATAGCTGCAATTATTTTCTCCTTGTTAGTTTCATTCAGACATATTGGAAAAGCGCTTATGCCACCAAACTCTCGATACAAAACAGCTTTTCCCTCCATCACTGGAAGAGCTGCATATGGACCAATATTTCCTAGACCCAAAATTCTTGTACCGTCTGTAACTATGGCAACATTGTTTCCTTTAGAAGTGTAATCCCATTTCTTTTCTGGATGATGATAAATTTCCTCACAAACGGCAGCAACACCAGGTGTATAGATCAGCTTTATCTGACTACGTTTTAGTTTTCGAATCTTTCCTGTAACAATAATTTTACCTTTGAGTAATTTGTGAAGGGCGATTGCTTTTTTGGAGTTGCTATCTAAAACCATGATTGCATTATTTGCCTGTCATGTATTAAATAAAACGGTGTATACCGGGGGTGGGTTTCGAACCCACGACCTCCAGATTATGAGTAATACCCTTGTGTGGACTGGCACTCTAGGCCAGGCTGAGCTACCCCGGCATAATTAACGCCTGAATTCTTGATGCAATTAAATGTAGCTTGCTTAGGATTGTATGATATTTTTCCAATTGGTATCAACTTTGGATACCCATTGGAATTTCTTCTGAAGTGCAGATGTGTAAAGTTTCTCCCATTCTAGTCCTACTGCATCTGACCAAGCTTTTACAACTCGGGGGTCGATGTAATTTCTAAGCGATGTTCCTAAATTATAATCTCTTGTCTTTTCAGTTAATTCTAGTGTAAGTTTTAATTTTTCTTCACGCTGTTTTAGTTTCTCTGCCTGTTTTTCCGTCTTAGGTTTGGTTTCATGTAGTTTCTTTATTGCATCACGTCTCTTCTGTAAAGCTTCATCAAAGTTCTTTGGTATGGTTCTCTTGTGGTTGCATGTTATTGCTGCATCCAAATTGGCAAGTTTTGCATGGTATATCTTGATATTTTCAGATTTTGATTTTAGATTGTCTACTTTTTTAAGATAATTTGTTACTACTTGGGTTGCAAGATATGTTCTAAAGACTTTGGCAGTAAGTCCCTTTACTATTCCACTGAGAAATTCATTTACATGTCTTGAAGTAATTCCATCAAATATGAGATCGTCCTTTTTCTTTTTCTCTGTAAGCTTTTTTAGATTCTCATAAAACATTTTATCCTGTTCTGTTACTGCAAGTGGTTTTTGCCATCTTACACTGTCTTTTCCTAAAAAGTCAAACTCTATTACACCTGGTCTTAGACTAACATGTTCCATTCTCAATGTTGTAGCACCTACTGTATCTGCCTCATCTGGATCCTTTTCATCACCTACTCTCATTGCAGTCTTGTAAATTAGATAACAAACAGTTGCGACTCTTCTTACCTTCTCGTCTTTATCTGACATTTTTTTAATCACTAGCCCTAAAACTTTGTCAATCTCGGCTGCAAGTTTTGTTGCCTTGTCATATTTCATCTTGTCACGCTCTTGTTTGAGGTCAGATGTATCAGAAAGCCAGACGTATTTTCTTTTGTCAGTAAGTACATCAACCCAGCTTGCAAGCCACATAAAATCAGACTCGTGAATTATCTTGCCCCAATTACCATGAGGTACTTTGGCTTCTTTTCCAAGATTTAGTGTAACATCTTTTTCTGTAACCTTTGGTTTCCATTTGCCTCTTAGTGGATGATCTCCTCTTCCTATGAAGAGCCCTGGAGGCTCTGCCATCCAGTTTGCAACGTCAACTTCTTTTCCATCAATTACTGCCTTGCCATATTTTGACTTCATTTTTTCCTTGATCTCTTTTCTAGTAGCTGCAATCTTTTTCTTCTCTTCTTTTGTCATGGTCAACTTGGAATCTTTTTCCATGTCGACTACCTTGAATGCTTCAGAAAAGTCAATATCTGCAAGTGAATTATTTTTGAATTTTGCTGGAAGTACTTTTACAAAAGCTGCTAGAAAGTTTTTTTGAAAAACTTGATCTTTAACATAAGGGGTATCTTTCTTTTTTGCCCATTGGTACACCATTTCTTCAGCATCAATGCTTAGAGGAACTTTCTCTCCCTTGATCTTGATCGTAATTCCTTTTGACTCGTAGGGAGGAAGAAACGCAATGCCATTATGTTGAAGGGTTTTCCATTTCATTTTTGTTATCACTAAATTTTTGATTAAATCTGTTGACTTTGACAAAAATTGACTTTCTGACGTATATCAATCTAACCAAAAGACGAGTGTGAAAATCGTAGAATTTTTTGTTCTAATCTTTTTGAATTATTGAAATGGTTCTAAAATAGACGTATTTTAGCTAAAAAGCTCTTTTTTTATGTAATTTTCAAAGTCAATGTCTGTCTTGTCTTTTTTTGCTTCAAGAAACATTACGGCGTCATTTCCAACAGGATAGCGAGGCAATGGGTTCTCAGATGTAATTGCCTTGATTATGGTATTTGCGACCTCTTGTGGAGGAGTTCCCATCTCTGACATCATTACCAATCCCTTCATCACCTTGTCTGCCATCTCCTTGTATGCAGAGCCTGGCTTTGTTGTATTTTTTAGAGTTGCAAAAAGATTTGTCTTGATTACGCCAGGTTCTATGATTATTGTTTTAATTCCAAATGGAAATAGCTCATATCGCATTGATTCACTCAAACCTTCTAGTGCAAATTTTGAACTGATATATCCTGGAGTTACTGGAAATCCAATTCTTCCTGCTACTGAACTTATGTTTACTATGATTCCTGATTTTTGACTACGCATTGTAGGCAGAACTGCCTGGATTGTTCGTACCACGCCAAAAAAGTTTGTTTCAAACTGATCTTTTAGATCTTCAATTGATAAATCCTCTAAACATCCAACAAGAAAATATCCTGCATTATTTACTAGTAAATCTATTCTCTTTTTTTCATTTACTATCTTTTCAACTGCTTTCTTTATGGTATCTTGATTGTTGACATCAAGTTCTACAACTTCGATTTTTAGTCCTTCTTTCTTTGCAATATCTAAAATTTTACTTCCTTTTTTTATGTCACGCATGGTTGCAAAAGTATGAAATCCTTCTCGAGCCAGTGCAAGTGCAGTCTCAAAACCTATTCCACTTGAACTGCCAGTAACTATTGCAACTTTATCCATGTTCTAGTATTTTCTGATGTGACTAATAATTTGTATTGTTCTGGGTTCTAGTCTTTGAATATCTAGACTAGAGGTTTGTCACCTTCGACAGGTTCTGTAATCTCTGTTTTTTCACCATCTGTTATTCTCTGGAGAATCTCTTTTGCAGAAAGCTTGTGTAGGTATTCATTATTGTTTCCACATCTATACGAAAAGGTACAACGAGGACAGCCAGATTCACTTTGGCATGGGCATTCGGTTACTATATTCAAACTACGCTCAAAGGCCTTCTCAAGTCTATCAAATAATGCCCTACTTGCACCATTTCCTCCTATTGCAGAATCATAGACAAAGACAAGGCCTGAGGTTCCAAGAGATATTCCACCAAGGTCTTGTGAAACACCACCTGTTATCATGTTACTTCCTTCTATTACGACATGTTCTGTGGCATGATATCCGCTAGCTTCTACGTATTCTTCATTCTCAGTTTTACTTATTTCATCTAATGGTCTAGGAGCCTTGAAGACAATTCCTTTTGTGATAAAATCATAATCAAGTGGTTTTTCCAAAATTATCTTTTGACCTTGTGCAGCTTCTTGACCCAACTCCAAGTTGACATAGCCGTATACTCTTTTTTGAATATGTAATTTACAAAATGCAACTTCAATTCCATTTGCAAATCTTTTTTCAAAAATTGTTTCAATGGTTGGCCATTCTTCTGTTAAAGACTTGGTATAGTATGGATAATTTCTTGGGAGATATTCCAATTTTGCAGTCATATTTTCTGGATATCCAATCTCTTTGACTTTATACCTAGTACCTGCCAAAAAGTAAACTGCTTGTGGATGAAGCTCTTCCAATGCAATTGGTAATACTCGTTCTCCAACTTTTTTGCCGTTTAAAAATATGTCAATTGATCGTCCTATGCCTCTAATACTATAATCTTCTAAAATGGATTTAATCTGATCATAATTTGGAACATATCTATTTTCAATTAAAACTAGATTGCCTGCACCAACATGTCGTTCGATGACATCTTTGTGTTCGGGTAACTCGTGTTTTGCAATTGGTTTGTCACATGCCATTGCAATAACTTGAAACTCTTCAACAAAGGGATTTTTTGGATCAATGTAAATTTGTTCAACATCTTCAAAATAGTCTCTTGGGTGGTTCTTGTAATATTGTGAAATTGGGTCATTACCAAGCACTAAAAATGCATATCCTCCTTGGCCTTTTCTTGCTGCCCTGCCTATTCTCTGTGTGAGTCTGTTTACCGGTATGGTAGATGATATCACTCCGTCTACATTGCCTACGTCTATTCCAAGTTCAAGCGTAGGAGTGGCAGATATTGCAAGCAACTTGTCAGTCTTGAACAAGTTCTCAACTGATCTTCTGTAATTTGCCATAAGGCCTGCCCTGTGAACCTTGATGTCCACTTTTTGTCTTCTTGCCTGAAGTGCAAAAAGTTCGGAATTAAGATGTGAATTGGAAAAGACCAGAGTCTTGTGCTGTTTTACTGTTAATTTTTTTAAAATATCAATCATCAATGCACGTTGCGTCATCAATGAAGGAAAGAGCATTGAAAATTCTATCTTGCCTTTTTTGCCAGAGCCTGATACTTGGACCATCTTTACCCCAAACAACATCTGGCAAAATGTTAATGCATTATCCAAAGTAGCAGATGCTGCAATTATCTGCAATCTTGGTGCGATTCTCTTTAATCGTTTTATAATATAATGAACATTGGAGCCAAAAATTCCAGAATATACATGAGCTTCATCTACTGCAAGAAATCTTGTTGTACTAAACAATGATGCAAATCTAGTTCTATGCCATAGATGATAATGTAACACATCAAAGTTTGTTATTATTACCTGGGGTGGGGTTGCAAGAATTTCAGCTCGTTCTATCTGTTTAGTGTCTCCGTCAAACACTGCACACTTGATACCAAGCTTGTCTGCAATTTCTTTAATCTTTGGATACTGGTCTCTTGAAAGAGATTTAGTTGGATAAACAAAAATTGCCTGAATTGCTAGAATGGGATTTTTTGAATTACTTATTCTTTCTATGATTGGTACTACAAATGCCTCTGTCTTTCCAGATGCAGTGGGTGCAGTGATTACAACATTATGCCCTGATACAATATGGTGTATAGCCTCTTCTTGAAACTTGTAGAATCTCTCTATCCCTTTTGATTCCAATGCCTTAACTATTCGCTGGTCAAGACCCGAATCTGTTACAGTAGAGCCCATCTCAGGGTCAGGCTCTTCAATTACCTTAAAGTGCGAGACAAAGTGCCTTTTTGAGAACAAAATTGACCTTGTTATTTCGGCAATCTTTGCACCGCCTATCATTTTGTTTATCTCATCTTCTGTCTGCAAAATTCCTTCTTTTTCTAGAGTTGTTCCAGATTCATCACTAGTTGGTAGCTCGTCATTGTCAAATTTTATTAAAAATTCTAAAAATGCCTCATCTAAATTCTTTTTTGAATCTATAATATCTTCGATCTTACACTTGGGACATCCAAAGTGTATTTTTTGATTAAAAGTACGCTGTACGTCTATCTTAGATTTACACTTGGGACAATAGTACACTAAACCCGAGAAAGACTCTGGCTGATTTAATTTTTGGTAAAACCTTTGAGTGTAGTGTATGTCAAAACCCTGATGACATATAATATCGTACCATTTCTAGTCTGATGTGGGCCTTGGAAGTTATTGGGGCGAAGTCCTCGATGTCTTGGAAAAAATAATCCCTGTCTATGATAAAGTTAATTCCTTAATTTCACTTGGAAGAGATTCAGAGTTTCGTCAGCGCGGAATTAGGGGAAGAGTAAATCCCGGAGATCATGTACTAGATGCAGGTTCGGGTTTTGGAAACATGTCAAAGACAGCATCCCTAATCTGTTCTGGTAATCTGGACATAACTTTGTATGACCCATTAAGATCGATGCTAAAAAATACTGGCCGATTATTTTTTACAACTCCTAAACTAACATGTGGGGTCTTTGAACACATTCCATTTCGTGATGAACAGTTTGATGCAGTACTTGCAGGTTACTCACTTAGGGATGCAATCAATCTTAGAATAGCAATATCTGAAATACATCGCGTTTTGAAAAAAGGCGGAAGATTTGTTATTGTTGATCTTGGAAAACCTGATAATCCAATAATTAGGGCAGGGGTCTCGTTTTATCTTCAAGCGATACTTCCTATACTGGCAGTAATAGGTGGGGGAAGACTTGGCCTCAAGTTTGCCACTCTATATGGCACCTACAAACTCTGGCCTCAGAATAAAAAACTCGAGTCACTTCTTCTTGAAAGATTCTCACGAGTAGAATTTGAGAAGGGAATGCTTGGGGGCGCAATTATGATTGCAGCATTCAAGTAAAGATGAACAGAAAAGTAATTCTTGTCTATATCGTCGCATTAATTGTTGGGTTTTCATATGGCATGCACAATCCAGTGGTTCCATTATTTTCCAAAGACCTTGGTGCATCATACTTTGACCTTGGGATAATTGGATTTTCAAATTTTATTCCTTACATGTTTATTCCGCTCTTTGTAGGATTATTACTTGACAGATTCAACAAGGGCTTACTACTTTCTCTGGGGTTAGTAATTGATACATTATCGATATACTTGTTGTCTGTAGCAGACTCTGTGCCCCAAGTTATCATATACAGAACACTTGTTGGAGTTGCACATTCATTTTTCTGGCCTCCCTGTGAATCCATCATCTCGCAATCTACTACTCCACAAAACCGTGTCAAGGCAATATCGCAATTCATGGCATTTTTTGTTGTAGGTCTAATGATTGGACCTCTAGTTGGTTCATTTTTACTTGAACACTTTGATGTATCATATAGAATAATTTTCCAGATTGCTGCGTTTTCAATTGCAACTTCGCTAGTCTTTTCACTAATGTTATCCAAACATGGCAAGTCTGTTCATACTGGAATCATATCTATAACATCTGCAAAACATTTGATGAAATTTCCAACCGTTATTGCCATTTTATTATTTTGTAGTGTAAGTTTTGGTGTATTTTTGGCAATCATACCGGCATACATGAGTGAGAGAAAAATCTCCGAGTCCAACATTGAGCTGCTTTTCTTTGTCTTTGGAATCTCTCGGCTTGTTTCGTTATTGGCATCTAACTTTTTAATGAAAAAATTTCTTGCAAGTTTACTGTTAGTTATTTTATCAATATCTGCGGGAATGCTAATATTATTCTATTCTCACTCTATGATTGAATTTAGCATAGCAGTACTCTTGCTTGGATTTGGATTTAGTGTGTATTTCCCTCTGACATTTGAGATTATCATGAGAAAGGCAAAAGAAAATGTGGGAGCATTAATTGGTGCATATGAGGCAACCTTTGGAATAGGATGGGCCTTTGGACCTCTCATAATAGGCATAATTGCTAATTCATTTGGAAGCTCAATTCCATATCTTATTTTGTCTATTAGTGGACTATTTGTCTTGGGATTTGTTTTTATCAAGAAAAGAGAAGTGGCTCTAGTCTAAAGCTTTAATTTTAGAAACAGGTCTGATGATATCATGCTAGACTTTTCACTAAATATCATAGGTAATGATTGGATTATGATTGCAATTGTGGCATTAGCATTGTTACTTGGAACTAAACGACTACCTGATGCGACAAAAAAACTTGCAAAAATTATGGCTCAGTATGATAAAACAAAAAACATGGTCCAAGAAGAAATTCAAAAAGCTAAAGGGGAGTTTAACATCAATGTTTCAGGTCCTGTCATGTCGGAGAGACAAAAACTAGAGACACTTGCAAAATCCTTGGGAGTTAATACTGAAGGAAAAACAGATGATGATCTACGTAATTTGGTAAACGCAAAACTTGGCGGATCTGTAAAGCCAGATCAAGATAGCGCATCAAAGCAGTAAGCGATCTTAAACAAATTTAAATATAATATGCCGTTCAGACATATCGATAAAGATTGGCTAAAATCGATCCTTGGCAAAATGCACTCAAGCAACTTGCAGACGCTGCAAAAATTCTCAAACTTGACGCTGGTGTTCATGAGATTCTTGCAAATCCAAAAAAAATTCTTACAGTTTCACTGCCAGTAAAGATGGATAATGGTAAAATCAGGGTATTCACAGGTTATAGATCACAACATAATGATTTCAGAGGACCACATAAGGGAGGAATAAGATATCATCCGGATGTTACAATCGAAGAAGTAAAAGCACTATCCATGTGGATGACTTGGAAATGTGCAATTGTTGATGTTCCATTTGGTGGAGGTAAGGGAGGAATAATCTGTGATCCAAAGAAACTCTCAGCAGGAGAAAAAGAGAGGATGACAAGAAGATATGCATATGCAATATCTGAAATAATTGGACCAGGCAAGGATGTACCAGCTCCTGATGTGTATACTACTGGAAAAGAGATGGCGCAAATAATGGATGTTTATAGTGTAATGCATGGACAAGGAGAACCAGCTGTTATCACAGGAAAACCACTATCAGTTGGAGGTTCGCTTGCAAGAAACGTAGCTACAGGTCTTGGGGTTTCTTATTGTGTAAGAGAGGCTGCAAAGAAGATTGGACTAAAGCTCAAGGGTGCAAGAGTTGTCATACAAGGTTTTGGTAATGCTGGAACATATTCTGCAGAATATATTGAAAAGTTGGGCGCAAAGATAATCGGAGTAAGCGATTCTAAAGGTTCCATAATTAATCTTAAGGGACTTGATCCAAAGAAGGTTTTGGAATACAAAAATAAACATGGAAGTGTTGTTGGATATCCTGGAAGCAAAAAGGTAACAACAGAAGAACTTCTTACTACACCATGTGATGTTCTGGTACCTGCAGCACTTGAAAATCAAATCACACCACAAGTTGCAAGAAAAATCAAATGTAGAATAATTGCTGAAGCCGCAAACGGTCCAACAACTCCTGACGCAGATGATATTTTGTTTAAAAATAAAATTATGGTCATCCCAGATATATTGGCAAACTCTGGCGGTGTATGCATTTCATATCTAGAATGGGTACAAAACTTGCAAAGATACTATTGGACATTTAATGAGGTTGCAAGCAAGATGGAAAATCACATTGTTCGTGGTTTCAATGACACATATGCTCTATCCAAGAAACACAATGTTGACATGAGAAAGGCAAGCATGGTACTAGCTGTTGGTAGAGTATTAGATGCATTTGAAGCACGAGGCCTCTGGCCATAGAAATACCTAATACGCGAGATTTTGAAATTATCCTATGAATACCGCATATGTGGCAATTCATTGTGAAACTGGAAAAGAAAGTCCCATCATAAGAAAACTAATGGAAATGAAAGGTATTTCAGAAGTTACAGGAACCTTGGGGCTGTACGATATTATAGCCAAAATTGATGCACCAGATTCAAAAGAACTTGAAAATATCATAACTACCAAAGTACGAAAGATTCCAAATGTTCTAACTACAATGACCTTGATGGTCATCTAGAAAGAACTAAAATTTGTAATATCTGCAGAATTATTTCTCAATTGGAAATTGAGATTAGAACTTAATAGTTAGATTGCACTTGAATTTATTATTGGGAATTTTTGATATTTTTATAAAACGTTCAAAAAAGAAATCATTCCAATCAAAAGAGGTACTATCTAAATGAGCCAAAAAATTCCTACAAGGAAAGAAAGATTCCAACAAGGAAAAGCGCTTAGGGAAAAATGTTCACGTGGTATGCATGCAAAGTATGAACCTCGTTCATCTTCGATAGACCCAATCAAACTATTGGAAGATAGCAACATTGACAGAATTTCTGGTCTTATTGCTATTAGATATCAGAGAATGTCAGAGTCTGCTTTCAAATTCTTTCGTGGTTCTGCAATTATTCAAGCTCGAGATCTAGAACATTCTCCAGTATCAGGAATCAATGTTCAGTTGTGTGGTGATTGTCATTTGATGAACTTTGGTGGTTTTGCATCAGTAGAACGTAACATGGTTTTTGATATAAATGACTTTGATGAGACATTTCCTGGTCCATGGGAGTGGGATGTTAAACGACTTGTAGTCAGTCTAGAACTTGCTGCCAGGGATATGGATTTTTCAAAGAATATTGCAGAAAATGCAGTCAGAGCAGCAGTTTCATCTTACAGGGAACGGATGGCAGAGTTTGCTCAACAGACTGTACTTCAAAGATGGTATAATCAAATCACGGTTGAAAATCTTTTAGATTTTTTTAAGAAAGATACACAGATGCTTAATCGTTTGAAGAGTGTCAAACCCCATGCCTTATCTAAAACATCTGAAGCTATATTTCCAAAGCTTACCGAGACTGTAAAAGGATACGCAAAGATAAAGGAGGATCCACCACTTGTTTATCATTTTACTGGCACTCTAGACATGAACAAGATAGTACAGCTAAGTCTTGAAGATTATAGAAAATCACTACAGACTGACAGACGACATTTGTTAGATCGTTTTCACTTTCAAGATGCCGCAGTAAAAGTTGTTGGAATTGGTAGTGTTGGAACACGTTGTTTTGTAGCTTTATTTCTTGCAGACGAAGATGATCCGCTATTTCTTCAAGCCAAGGAAGCAAGAAGATCCGTATTGGAGCCTCCAATTGGAAAAAGTCTTTTTGAACATCAGGGCCATAGAGTTGTGCATGGACAACATGTCATGCAAGCGTCAAGTGACATCTTTCTAGGCTGGTACCGCAATGTCAATGGACGAGATTTCTATGTTAGACAACTTCGTGATATGAAAGTCTCTGCCGAAGTTGAAAACTTTAACCCTCGAGTTCTCACTGCTTATGCGACCATGTGTGGGTGGGCACTGGCACGGGCTCATGCAAAAACTGGAGAGGTAGAGATGATTGCTGGATACTTGGGGACCAAAGAAAATTTTGATGATGCCATAGTACAATATGCCATTTCATACGCTGACCAGGTAGAACGAGATTTTAAAACATTCAAAGCAGTAATTAATTCTGGTCGACTAAAGACAAAGATTGATTCACCAAAAACTTTAGAGTTTGATCTTTAAAATATGATTATTTTACAACATGAAATTCACATGTAGTGGATACAAAATAATTGTTCGATACAGTAATTGAATATTTTCCTAATTCAGAATTCTGCCCAAGTTTGTAGACACTTTGAAATGCTCCGAGATACGATCCATATTCAACTATCTGAAAGGTCTTACCACTTGGCAATTTT
>QYPM01000020.1 GCA_007280465.1 Nitrosopumilales archaeon | reverse complement strand
CTCAAGTGGGGTTCCTTTTTGTGGTACTAGCATATTGATTGGACATTCTTCTGGACCAAGTACAGCAAGGTCAAGACCAAGTTCTAATCTTTGCATTCTTGTTTCACCCATACCTATTATTCCACCACAGCACAATTCTAGTCCTGCATTTTTAACAATAAGATTCGTCTGCATCCTGTCATCATAACTATGAGTTGTGCATATTTTTGAAAAGAAACTTCTTGATGCTTCAAGATTATGGTTGTAACGCTTTACTCCAAGTTTTTTTAGTTTTATTGCCATGTCTTGATTGATAAAACCGAGTGAACAGTTGACTTCGATTCCTACTTCTTCGTTAATCTTTTTTATTATTGTAGAAATCTGCTCAAAGTCTTTTTCTGTAGGACCTCGCCATGCGCAAACAAGACAAAAGCTCTTGACTCCATCTTCTTTTGCAAGCATTGCGTTTTGTACAATTGTCTCTGGTGGTAATAGTTTGTATGTATCTATTTCAGTTTTATAAAATGCTGATTGGGAACAAAATGAGCAATCTTCTTGACATTTGCCTTTTTTGGCATTTATCAAAGCTTCCACATCTACTATGTCACCACATAATTTTCTAGTAATCTCATTTGCGGCATCAGATAGAATGTGAAGCGAGTCCTCTGATACACCAATTAGTTTTTGAGCTTCTTCTCCTGAAATTTTTTGTCCTGATAATACTTTGTCACGGCAGTAAATTATAAAATCAGTCTCGTTAGTCAATATCTACCCTCTTGTAAATCCATTAATTAAGATTATTTTCATTGTAAACCTGTTATTTGATGATGGTTTACCATTAATTTGTAGTATCTAAATTCTTGTGGGACAGATATGCAGTCTGGATCTTAGGTATTTTTCACCACATTTTTCACATATGGCATATTCTGAGACAGGATTAGAACACCTATGCATCTCATCTATCTGTAAAACTTTGTTGCATGTGGGACAAATTCGAATCTGTGGCATAATTTAGTCACGTGTCTGTACACTAGAGATGATTATAGGCTTTACATGAAACTAAAATGTACTCAGATCTGGGCTGACACATTCTTGATTGTCTTTATGGTTCCATCTAGTAGAAAATCCAATTCTTTTTCAGAGATTGCAAGTGGGGGAATTACCATCACGATATTTCCAAGTGTTCTTTGATAAATTCCATGTTTTCTAGCCTCTATGAAAATTTTCTGTGGCAGTCGTTTCTGAGGTGACACTGGATTCTTTGTTTTCTTGTCGGATACAAGTTCTATTCCCATTAGCAATCCCTTGTGTCTTACATCACCTACTAGATCTAAATTGGATATCTCTTCAATACGTGACTGGATTTGTATTGCACGCTTTTTGATTTTCGATATTAAATTGTATTTTTTGTATAATGAAATATTTGTAAGCGCCGTTGCACATGCTATTGGATTTCCAGTAAAAGTATGTCCATGGAAGAAATGTTTCATGTCTTTATACTCTCCAAGAAATGAATCGTAGATCTTTTTACTTGCTAACGTGGCAGCAAGAGGAAGATATCCCCCCGATAACATTTTTCCAAATGATGCTATGTCTGGAATACTTTCTTGAGTTTGATATTCTATCATTGATCCCAGTCTTCCAAAACCTGTTGCAATCTCGTCTAGTATGAACAAAACATTGTGCTTTTTGCACATCTTGCCAATTTTTTTCTGAAATCCTTTCGGATAGATCACCACTCCTCCTGCTATCTGTGCCCCGCTTTCCATGACAAATGCTGCAATGTTGTCATTTTTAGCAAGTGTTTTCTCTATTTTATCAAGACAGAATTCTTGATACTCGTCAAAAGAATAACCCTTGGGAAGTCTGTATCCATTAGGTGAAGGTGCTCTTAAAACTGGGAACAACATGGGTTTGAATTTTGAAAAGAATAACGGAACATATCCTAGAGACATGGTGCCTGCAGTATCGCCATGATACCCGTTCTCAAGTGAGACAAATTTTGTCTTTTTCTTCTCGCCTATGTTGTGCCAGTATTGTAATGCCATTTTAGCGGAGATTTCCATTGCGGTTGAACCGTCATCAGAGTAGAATACACGGTGCATCCCGGGAGCCAGTTTTACCAGTTTTTCTGCAAGTTCTTCTGCTCTGTTGTTTGTTAAATTAAATAATGAAGAATGTTGTAACTTTCTTGTCTGTTTTATCATGGAATCTGTTAATTCTTTGTTAGAGTGACCCCAAACATTACACCACATGCTTGCCACCCCGTCCATCCTGGCGTTTCCATGTGTATCATAGAGCCACATTCCTTTACCTTTTGAAATTACGTCAAATTTTGGCCAGTCTTTCATCTGTGTATATGGATGCCAGACAAAACTACCCATGGAGGTTTTCAGCTGTTCGGATTAATAACGATAAGCAAAATCCCTGTCTCTTGCTCATCTATTTTTTTGATTTACTTTTTACATAAATATGAACAATAGAAATTGCTAAACATTAGTTTGCCCTACTTATAACAGATGAAAAAGACTAAACGTAAACCTGAAAATCTGATGAAAAAAGAATATTTAGAATCATATGATGAATTAAAAAAATCAGTTATAGCGCATCAGGAACGGGAACAAAAGAAATTAAAATCTGTATCTGAAAAATAGTTTCTTTTATAATTTAACGCCTTTTGATAAATCATCTTTCTTTTCAGGTGTATTATCAACTACTCTCATTGAAGCATCATGTATTTTTTGGGAATCGCTGTTATTCGTTCCGGCGTCAAAAACAATTCTGATCTCTGTTATTCTTTTTATCGTGTTTCCAAAATCACCAATCTTGGCAAATGCATGATAGCTGCCCTCTCCGAATCCTGTCTTTGATACTATGCCATGTTTAAAATCTGTATATAATGGCAATTTTGCTATTTTTTCTTTTTCACGTAGTTCTTCAAATTCTCTGTGTGTTAGTACATTTGCAGGATCCGCAATAATTATTTTGCCAGTATCCACTCCTATGACGCCTATATCTTTCCATTCATAAGTTGGCATATCTTTGTTTTCTGTCATTTCTTAACTTTCAGATTCTCCTGCTATGGCACCTTCTTCGGCTTTTTTGATTTCGTCCGATGCCTTTAGGTCCTCATAAATTATACGAATGCCTTGAACACTTAATCCGTCTATTCTGACATGTTTTTCTATCATTTTCTTCATTTCTTCCAATGTTATCTCGTTATTGTTTTCTGTCATTTTGCCATCCTGACAAAAATAATTTTGTATCGCTTAACAACGTTCTTCAATTCTAGTTCATACTTCCATTTTTAATTTTGTGATTAGGACATATTTTTAGATTCATTAACGATACTGACAGTTGTCTTACATACTTAAGTTGTGTACATTTATCATTCTGTTGAAAATTTCATCTGTAATTCATTTTTGCAATGGATGAGACTGTGAAACAGAATCGTATTTTCACATGTGAACACTCCTAAAATCATCATTATCGATGAGTTTAGATGGTGCGCCGAGAATAAAATGTGATGAATAGACAAGATCTTACCGCATTATTACATGAATTAATTTCAGAACAAAACAAATGTGATAGTGAGTTGTACTTTGAAAAGAAAACCAATTTCGACAAAAGAGATGATGTGATGAAAAAGATATTAGATTTGAATGATGCCTGATTAGGGGAAAATAGGATATGACCATGAAGAGAGCTATTGAAATGTTGGAAAGGTTGGCCAATCACCCAAAAAAGAGAATATCTAATGAACTTCTTTTAAAATTTGAGCAGGATTTCAAGGATGGAAAGCCAGATACCTTTAACGATCTTATAAAATTACTTAGGGAGAATGTAGAATCAGATCGTGGGTACATACAAGACATACTTGAGGAATTACAACCAAAGAAATATTCTCAACAAAAGAAAAAGTAGAATGGTACGTTAAATCTTCTTGCGTCTATATCTGTTCTTGATGAATCTTTCATAATATTCCCCATGTGACAATGCTTTCATCAAATTGTCATAGATTTTTTTTGATACTCCAAAATATTGATAAGTTCCACCCTGTTGAAATTCGATTTCCAGTATTTGTGTGAGTTCATCATACCCAACAGATCTTAGATTGCTGGACTTGACTCGTATTCTTTCCATATCTAGTCTTTATGTTGGTGTTTTCCAAGTCTACAAATTGAACAGATGTATTTTCCATCCTTGTCTGCTGTAAAAAGCTGAGAAGTACAATGACATTCGGTGCATTGGCATTTTTCAGTCATTGTATATGTGATATATTGACTAGTACAAAATAGTTGTTCAAAAATGTCGGAATTTCACTAAAAATAACATGTTATTGAATAAGTGGCGTAATGTCAAGGTGGATTATTAAATAACACTGATAACTATCTTTTATGAAATCATATTTCATAACTGGCACTGATACGGGAGTTGGTAAAACATCAATTACTGCTGCATTGGTCGGATGCATTAAGAAACTCGGAGTAGATGTAGGTGTTATGAAACCAATAGCAACAGGAATCCCGCAAAAAAGTGGTTTCAAGTCATCTGACGTATCTGTTTTATCGCAAGCTTGTGGAGTGGATGACTCTGAAGATCTTGTAAATCCAGTCTTTATGCCCTTGCCTGCTTCTCCATATGATGTTAGTAAAATACTTGATCTTAAATTTGACAGAGAAATAATTTTTGAAAAATTTGAGAAATTAAAAAACAAACATGAGATGTTGCTTGTAGAAGGAATAGGGGGGATAATGACTCCGATATCTCGAGATTATTTTGTAGCCGATATGATAAAAAATATGGGCCTTGAAACAATTATTGTTACTAGATCCACATTGGGCACACTAAATCATACCATGATGACAGTCAAGACTTGTCATGATTATAAAATTCCAATCAAAGGAATAATTGTTAATAATTATGACGAAAATGGAGGTGCCGCAGAAAAAAATTCTCCATCCACAATATATGAAATCACAAATGTTCCTATTTTAGGAACATTGCCGTTTGTAAGAGATTATCAGAATCTTGAGATGATGATTTCTCATGTTGAAAAAAATATTGATTTAAAATCTCTTATATCTTGAAAATTTTTAATTTGGACTGTTTCTTGGTAGATGAGACACTAATCAAGTCATTTACTATGTTTGCAAATGTCATAGAATCTTTCAGAGTATAGACTTTGGCCTCTACTGGTATATCTTTTTCAAGGACTAGCCAAATATTGTTTGAATTTGGTTGTATTTTTTTGATTTTTTCAATTTGAGATTTTATGCTCTCAACATTATCTGTTTTTGGAAAAGACACTATGATGACATCTTGCGGTGATGCAGTTAATGTCCCAGTGTCTGGAATGGCAATATCTACCTCAACAGACTGGAACAAGGTCTTTCGCTGACTTGGAATCATGGATACTGTTAGCAGATAATGCAGTAATCCTTCAGCAACTGCGCCATAAGTATCAGATCCCGCTGTCTCATTTTTTTCTATGCTTGATATACAATGCTCAAAAATGACTTTAATGACTTCTGGACTTTCACCTTGAACAATGTCTGAAAGTATTCGCTGCTCTCCATAATCTGAGATTTCAGAATATATGACTTCACTTAATTCCAAGACATTTTCCATATGGAATGTCATAAATTAATGTTAAGTTATTTTTTGAATTTCTTACTTGCAAATCTTGCCAGACCCAGTTTTTTCATTTCATCGGATTCTTTTAAAACTGATTTGTGTTGAACTTCTTTGTGTTTTTTTAGCTTGTTCTTCAATTCTGGAAATTCATTTGCTAAAATCTTTACTGCATATAATCCTGCATTTGCAGCCTTGTTTACGCCAACTGCTACAACTGGTGAGCCTGTTGGCATCTCAGATATTGATAGTAGGGCATCTAGTCCACCAAATGCAGAAAACTTGAACTTGTCAGAATTTTCTTTGTCGTTGTAGACCATTATTGGAACTCCTATTACTGGAATTGTAGTGTGGGACGCAATCATGCCTGGTAGATGAGCTGAACCTCCTGCCCCTGCAATTATTACCTTGAATCCTTCTCTTTCTGCATGTTTTGCATAATCTGATAATCTGGTTGGTGTTCTATGGGCAGAAACAATCTGATCTTCATGTTTTATTCCAAATTCATCTAATACTGTAGCAGCAGAATGCATTACTTTGCTGTCTGAGCTAGAACCCATGATAATTCCAACCAGAGGTTTTTTTGACCAAGTCATAGGATAAGACAAGACTGAATTAAATAATTAAACTCAGCGTTTTGTATCTAGAATTTTTCAACCATGTTTGATTCATACTCTTAAATTATATCCGAGATGAATCTGAACTCTAGTTATGCAAAAGTCTCCTTTGGAAGTAAGGCGCGCATTTGGAGTCTTATTCATAGGTGTGGCAATAGCAGTTGGTTCTGCGTCAATTCT
>QYPM01000002.1 GCA_007280465.1 Nitrosopumilales archaeon | reverse complement strand
TATATTTTTAAAGATGTGTGTTAAGACTTGATTTGTGCTAGATCTCGTCGCAAAAAAAATATTTCTTACTAAAGGTAAGGGTGTACATCCAGATAGACTAACAAGTTTTGAATATGCGTTAAGAGATGCGGGAATCGCAGGAACTAATTTGGTTTTAATATCTAGTATATTTCCACCAGGTTGCAAACTGATTTCAAAAGCTGAAGGTCTGAAATTAATAAAACCTGGTAGTGTGACATTTGCAATTTATTCAAGACAAGAAAGTAACGAACCCCATAGACTGATGGCAGCTTCTGTAGGTATAGCAGAACCTAAAGACAAGACAAAGTATGGCTATCTCTCAGAATACATCTCATTTGGAGAGACTGAAAAAGAAGCAGGTGATTATGCAGAAGATATAGCTGCACAGATGCTTGCATCCTCACTTGGAATATCATTTGATGTAAACAAGAGCTGGGATGAGAAAAGACAACAGTGGAAGATATCTGGGCAGATATACAAGACTAGAAACATCACCCAGAGTGCTGTAGGAGATGCAAAAGGTCACTGGACTACAGTATTTACTGCCGCAGTATTGATTCTCTAAAATTTTATCTTCTTTTCATGAATATGTATACTGCAGCTGCACCTGCTGCAATTATGCCAATCAAAGCATAAGTGGAATAATTATCTGAAGATTTTGTAATTGGTGTTATGGGTGTTACAGTTGTATTGTTTTGTGGGGGCTGTACCTGTAATGGGGCAATGCCTAATGTCAGTGATGATTGGTCGCTTGTAATTGAATTTGTTTTTCCAAATAGGTATATTGCAGAAATTTTATTTCCTGACTCTGGGTCTATAATCCAGCCTTCTTTAGTTAGGTCTGCTGGAAACTTTTGGCCATTTTTGATTGTAGTTGGAGATAAATCTCCACCGTGATTTGTTACTGCAATATTATCACTAGATATCGCTGTAACCTCTAGAATGGAATTCAAAGGAAAAAAGCCAACGCTAAAGTAATTTGATCTTTCAAGTTTGTCAATCCCTAACAACTCTAATGGCTTGACCGTGGTTACTTTGGTCTTGATTGGAATGTGTTTTGAGACTTGTAATTGATAAAGTGGTGAGCCTTTTCCTGGAGTCATTGCAAATGTAACTGTAGAATTGGAATCTTGAGCCATCTTGTTTGCGGCATTGAAAAATCCTCCATCATCGCGAATTTGCTTTGGTATTAGAATGGATGTTAATCCCTCAAAGAGATAAGCAGAATCTGGCCGTGACATTGTATACACAACTGATATGGTTCTATTTCCTGATACAATTCCAGATGTACCAAGTGCACTGTTAAGTTCGCCCTTTGGATTTACAAACACGTTGTTAAATTGCGCATTTGTAGCGAATGCCTTGTTTACACTATCAATCAAACCATCTCCTACTTGCCTAGCAGTTGTTTGAATTGTTGTGATATTGTAAGTCTCAATAAGTGATGGGGAAACAATGTTTATCAAAATACATCCTTGATCCTGAATTCCTGTGATGCATCTATCTGCATTTGTTATTACTATTGAAGTTACATTGGCTGTATTTCTAATCTTTTCACTAAGATCTGAAGGAACTCTCATTTCCACTGGGCTTGTAGATGTAAGGGTGATAAATGCAGTAGTCTGATTCTGTACTTTTTCATCAATTAGTATGTTGGCTGTTTCACGATATGATGCAAGTTGTGGCTGTTGTGCATAAACTGAAACAAATGAAGTCATCAATAAAGAGAAAATTAATGATAAGGCAAGCAAGTTTTTCATTTAATGGAATTTTTAAAATCGAACTATTAAGTTTACCCTCTTAGTTTTTCTATCTTTATTGCAAACCTCTGAAACGGTTCTTCTTTGTAATGGTACTTGCAGACAAGCATAGTCTGTCGTGGATCAGGTCCGCAGTCATAAGTAATCAAGTACTCTGCTTCTCTATTACAACATCTAAGGTATTTCACTCGTGCAGTAATAGTTCTCATAAAATAAAATAGTTCCCGATCTAAACTCTAGGTTTAAATTATAATGTGTTCATAGTGTCCTTGACATCGGTTCAAACCGTAGGGGAACATTGCCTGGCAGTTGGGGGCGCTTGACTGCCAGGCGCTTTAATTAATTAATTTTCCAAGTCTATCTGTCTGGTTTTTGATATATTCAAAGCCTTCTTGCCAGAAATTCTCTGACGTAATGTCAATTCCATGTTCTTTGAGAAGATCCTCTGGTTTTTTTGAACCACCTGCAGCTAAAATGTCGACATATGTGGAGGAAAATCCCGCTCCTTCTTTTCTATATCTTTGATACAATGATAGTGAAAGCAGATTTCCAAAAGAGTAAGAATAACAGTAAAACGGCGAATGGTAAAAGTGAGGAATACAAGTCCATTCTGTTCCAAAGTCTGGAGTAATGTCTACCGAATTGCCAAACTGATCTTTTAGAGTCTTCATGTATTCTGATGTTATATCTTGAACCATCGCACCATTACCAATTTTTTCATGTGCGGCTATCTCAAATAGTGTAAAGTATGCCTGTCGTCCTACTGTTGCATACAAGTCATCCAAATGTACTGCTAGATTGGATTGCTGTTCCTCCTCTGATATTTGATCAAGAATTTTGTTAAACAACAACATTTCAGAAAATGTAGAGGCTGTCTCAGCTAATGGTAATGGTGCCTCTGCAATGAATATTGATTTGTCTGAAGCTGCAACGCTGTGGATTGCATGACCAATCTCATGAGCCAAAGTAAATACATCATTGGTTCTTCCTTTGAAATTTACCAAAACATATGGCGTTATCTTTGGAGATATGGTACTACAAAAGGCACCACTTCTCTTTCCTGGTCTTATGGTGGAATCTACATGTTTTTGAACAAATACTCTCTTAGCATACTCACTTAACTCCGGACTGAAATCCTTTAGAGTCTCAAGAACTAGTTTTACAGCTTTATCATAGCTGTATCCTTTTTCTTCCTTTTTCTGAATTGGTGCATAAATGTCATATCTACGTAATTTTTTCATTTTCAAGATACGTGCCTTTTGCAAAAAGAACTTTCGAAATACATCCGAGTTTTTCTTACAAACAGAAAGAAGTGAGTTTACTGTCTTGTCATCTATATCATTTCCAATATTTCTAACTGATATTGGAGATGCGTATCCTCGTATCTGAATGCACTCATCTTTCCAGTTTGAAACTATGTTCTGATAAATTTCTCCTAGGACTCCCTTGTTTTTGTCAAATTCTGATAATAATGCCTTGTATGCAATCTCTCTTGTCCTTGGTTTTGGACTTCGAATTAGAACTGATAGTTCTTCTCTGTTGTATTTCTTGGTCTTCCCATCTATCTTTACCTCGAACACAAACGCATTTGTTATCTTGTCATAGATCTTGACAAGAGCCGAGTGACCTGTGACATCTAATGTGTTGATTATTCTTTCTTCTGGTTCAGTAAGGGAATATTTTGCAAGTAATCGCTTGTATCGTAAAAATTCATGCAACTCTCCTGCTGATTTCATCAGCCTTTGAGCGTTTTTCTCATCAAGTTGTTTCTTCCACCATTGGTCAAAAAATAAAGTCTGATTCTCTAGTTGTGCTCCAAACTTTCGCATCTTTGAAAGTAACGCAGTGGCCTTGTCTGACTGTGTATCTGATGAGTACTCTAAGGAGGCATATCCTGAGACGCTGCTAAAGTCCTCTGTTATCTTTTCCAAAGTATGAAGCATTGAAAGGAATTTTTTCTCAGATAATGTCGATTTGAGTATCTTCTTGTTCTTTTCAAAATTTTTAACGGCTAATTGTATGGCACTAAGACGCTTGGTAAACAGGGGAGAATCTGGATTTTTTACAAGTTCACTTAAATTCCATTTTTCCTCTTTGAAAACTTGCATCTGCTTCAAGACTAGGTTTTCTTCTTAAAATACTATGTGAAAAATAGGCGCCTTCTACTTGGTTTTACAATCTTTGATTGTGATATATGCAAATCACTGGATTTTTTCCAAAATAATTTGGGTCATTATCAAATGAACAAATCATACACACGTCTTAAATATTAAAAATACATTATAGATGGCATGAGCATGACAGCATGGCATTGTTACAGATGTAATCTGACTTTCAAAGAAAAGTCTCATGTTGTTATGCATAAAGAAATCTCTCAACATGACACGAGGGAAGTAGAACTCCCCCAATAGGTTCTACTTTTTATTTTTACGCAAGTTTTATCTGGAATAATTGTTGTAAATTCTTGCAAGTATTTATTTAACCCAAAAATAAGTTAGTCGTTCGTGGACCATCATAATTTTAAAGGAAAAGACATTCCTCACCTGAAGATCAAGCCCAATATGGGAATCGATGATCTGGTGGACATATTTGCAAGTACTGGGTATAATGCACGACAACTCGGAGATGCGGCAAAATTATACTGTAAAATGATTGAAGATGATGCTACAATCTGTCTTACAATCGCAGGTGCACTGACCCCTGTTGGTTTTGGAGGATTATTCAAATCTCTCATTGAGCGAGGTTTTGTTGACTGGATAGTTTCTACTGGTGCAAATGTATATCACGAGGATCATTTTGCCTGGAATCTTCCAGTAAAACAGGGACACTTTGAGGTGGATGATATGATACTCTATCAGAAAGATATAGTCAGAATTCGTGATGTATACATCAAGGGAGAAGAGACTCTCAAAGCCGAAGACAAGATTGTGCAAAAGATGTTTACAAAAGATCTGCTTGATAAACCGTTTACAACTGCAGAGTTTTGTAACGCGATGGGAAAATATTCTAAAGCACATTCAAAAAATCCAGAGCGCAGTTTTGTTGTAACTGCATATGATTATGATGTTCCTGTCTATATCTCGACTCTAAAAGATTCTTCACTTGCATTGGACTTGGCTCCTCTAAGACTTGAAAACAAAATTCACAGTCTTGACTTTGTAAGGGAAATAATAGAGCAAGCTGCAATTCTATATAATTCCAAGAAATCTGGAATAGTTGAATTAGGCGGAGGTGTGCCAAAAAACACTGCACAGCAAACAGGCCCATTACTTGATCAAATTCTTGGTCTTGGTCATGGGGGTCAAAATTATATCATACAAATCACAGATGCAAGACCTGATACTGGTGGACTATCTGGTGCAACCTTGCAGGAAGGAAAGAGCTGGGGCAAAGTACAAGATGCTCATGAAGATGTGATAATGGTTTATGCTGATGCAACTATTGCGTTTCCAATACTTTGTCTTTATGCCCTAAGTAATGAAAAACCCCGAAAACCAAAGCGATTGTATAAAAAATTGAACAAATACTATGACGACCTGTCAAAAGCATACTTTGCAAAAAAACACTAGAGCCAAACATTAGTAATCTAGTTTTCTTTGAATCCTTTTGTCATGGAAATTATCTATATGAAAAAGAAAATCAAGTATATTTTGAAATAGTTGTTAATTGTCTAGAATCTGCTAAATCTGGCTTTTTCGGTATCTCTCTCACCCTTTGTTGCTTTCTTCCATTCTTTGTAGTGTTCTTTACAAAGGATGGCCTTTTTCAAACCATTTGGAATGCCAACACCAGTTCCTTCTACCTTTGACGGGGTGAGTGAACGTACTCCATCCTCGCCACATTCTTTGACACTACACTTTGCACCTTTTGCTATGAGGCCCATGAGAGTTCTAAAACGCACTATTATATCAGATTTTTTAATATTTTATTCAAATCTGGATATATTTTGACAGGCATGCTCTAAGATACATGGTATAAATTATTGTCAGATAGCTGGTATCAAATGCTTAACAACTTTAGAGAGAGTCTAAAGCCGACTCTTCAGAATATTGGTAAAGTTTTTGCGTCTACGGGATTGCCTGCAAATTTCTGGACGGCAGTTGGACTTTGTTTTGCATTTGCATCTGCAATCGTTTATGCTATTCATCTTGAATATTCTTTTGTCCTTGGAGGAATCTTGTTACTTGTTTCAGGATTTTTTGATATTGTAGATGGACAAGTTGCACATATCACTGGAAAGACATCTAAAAAGGGAGCATTTCTTGATTCTGTCTTTGATAAAATTGCGGAAGTTGCAATATTTCTTGGAATTCTAATTGGCGGATATTCTCAGGGGTATCTGGTGTTATTGGCGATAGGACTATCTCTACTTGTAAGTTACACTAGGGCAAGAGCAGAATCTCTTGGAGTTCAACTTCAGGGCATAGGTATAGGGGAGCGTGCAGAAAGGTTACTTGTAATTGCAATAATTGGAATGATTGGATTCCTAAATTACGCTGTAATAATTGTGGCAATAATTGCGGGAATAACATTTGTTCAGAGGATAATGACAACAGCTCGCGGAATAAAAGATTAGACTATCTCAGTCTGCCGGTCTGACGTCTTGAATCAGCTGATCTGATTTTTAAAATTCCAAAGTGTATCGCACATGAAATACAATACCATTTGAGTACTGTGGGTGATGCAATGTATGCTCCTTGAGCTCTTAGCTCTTTTGCCAAAGTGTGCTCTACTAGATTTAGTCTTGATGTTACCTTCTTTGCCTTGTCACGTGGAACTGTAGCACCACAGTTTGTACACTGGATACGACCAGTTGATCCTTTTCCACCTTTTTGTCTTCCACGACTAGCACGCTTTAGTGGCATGTTTTACCTGTAAGGTGCCTCTTTATAACGATATTTGACACCTAGGGTTTACCTGTTTACTAGACAATGGAATGTTTTAGTTGCCTATTGCAATCCCTGTTTAAAATCTGTCTATTCATTTGAGGCGATATTATGAGATCTTTAGTTATGCAATTCAATGTCTTAAAAAATTTAAATTTCATATTATTCTAGAATCAATATGCTCGGCCTTTGCCATATCTGTCTTACATCTAATGTGGAAATATCTGTAGTAAAGGGCAAGATAATATGTCAATCCTGTCTAAAGGGTCAGAAAAAGGACTAAATGGAAAGGTATTGGCATCAAATTAAATGAAGATTGCAATTTTCTCTCATTGCACAATAGATGAGATATCTCAAAATGATATAGTGGAAACTGCTGGTGGTCCTGCGTGTTATTGTGGATTGACCGCAAAAAATATGAAGTTTGAAATTGATCTTCATACCAAAGTGGGGACAGATTTTTTATTTCGTACAGAACTTGAAAAAAAAGGAATCTTTCTTTCCCAAAGTTCTATTGTTGATACGCCTACTACTAGATTCCTATTAAAAATATTTGGAACAGAGCGTGATCTGTATCTTAAAGCAAAATGTGATCCGATTGAATCCATAAAATCTGATGCCAATGGCGCAATAGTAAGTCCAGTATTTGATGAAGTCTCTGAAGAAACACTAGATGCAATAAAAGAAAATTTTGATTTTACATTACTTGATCCTCAAGGATATCTTCGTAGAGTGGATAATACTGGTAAAATCTTTTTGGAAAAAACTCTACTTGACTTATCTGGCATAACTGCAATTAAAACAGACCCTGATGAAGCATTCTATCTTACAGGTTTGAAAGAAAAAGAAGCAATGATTGCATTACAAAAAAAAGGTGTCAAACATGTACTTTATACTGACAAACAAAACATTACGATGCTTGCAAAAGATAGAATGTACCACCTAAAAATTCCAAATATTTCAATAAGTGATACCACTGGAGTTGGGGACATATTTTGCGCAGCTTTTACTTGCTCTTATTTGAAAGAAAAAGATCCTATCTGGGCAATCTGTTTTGCTGTGGGTGCAGCGCAAGCTGCACTTGAGGCAAAGACTACTGGACTTGGAAAAGTACCACTTGGTGGTGACACTGAAAGAAATGCTGCATATCTTTACAATTTAATGCAGTTCTCAAGTGTCTAGGCTTTTATTGAATGAGGTGTGAATCATACCTGTGAAGGTTGCAATATTTAGTCAGGATCATGAACAGACTGTAAAATCTCTAAAACTTTCACTTGAAAGCCATGGAATAGAATCTGTAACTCTTGGAAAAAAACCGCTGGTAAAAGACATTGACTATGTAATCGTAACAGGTGGAGACCGAGGAGTTAGAAACTATTTCCATCATTTTACAAACTCGACAATTCCAGTACTTGGTATAAATGAGTACGAGTCAAGCGGATTTTTAGCCCAGACTGATCTCAAACAATTTCCACTCTACCTTAACAGATTGAAAAAAGGTGATTTTTCAATTGAAGCTCTTCCAAGGGTTGGTGTAAAAATTGATGACAAACCAATCTATCCTGCATTAAACGATGTTGCAATATTCTCCTCAAAGAGTGCAACACTGGTAGAGCATGTCTTGCGAGTAAATGGAGAAGAGCTTTGGCATGATAGCAGCGATGGTTTGATTATCTCAACTCCTATTGGGTCATCTGCATATTCCATGTCTGCAGGCGGTCCTGCAATTTATCAAAATTCTAAAGTGTTCTGTATTGTATCTGTAAACTCACTTGATATCACAAGACGTCCTCTAATAGTTCCTGAAGACACTTTGATCGAAATTGATGATATATCCTCTAGTCTAAGATGTGAAGTTGTAGTTGATGGAAAAGACAGATTCAAAGTTGACAAGACTGTTACATGTACTAAATTTTCACAACCTGCAAATGTCATTAGGATGAAAAAAGATTCTACTACTGTATCAGCTCTTGCCAAAAAAGTAAAACTTGCAGATGAACTATTGAATATGCCACCAAGCTCCAAGTTGTTACTAAAGACACTTGAATACGAAGGATCTCTTTCACAAAAAGAACTTGCTGAAAAAACTCTCCTCCCTGACAGGACTGTTAGACTTGCCCTGAGTCACTTACTTGAGAAAGGATATGTCAAACGTAGAGTCTCACTACGCGATACACGTCAAAGAATATACGAAATTCCCAAATAGTTCTTAGGCATTAGCTGACGCTCTAATGAATGCCTCAAATGATTCCTCAGGATGGCCTGGTCTACTGCTAAACTCTGGATGGTACTGAACTCCTAGATAGAATCTGTGTGAGGGAATCTCTAATACTTCAATGCGTTTTTTGCTGTCGCTATATCCTGAAAACTTCATGCCCTTTGAGGAGAATATCTCTAGGTATTTCTGATTGAATTCAAATCTATGCCTATGTCTTTTTTGTATTTTATTGGATTTGTAAAGCTTGAACGCTAGTGTATTTTCTTCAACTGTTATATCATGTGCTCCAAGACGTAGTGAGCCGCCCTTGTTCTCAATTGATTTCTGTTCTGGTAAAAGATCAATTATTGGATTTTCTGTACTAGGAGATATTTCAGTAGAGTTTGCATTTGCCAATCCACACACATTTCTTCCAAATGCCACTGCTGCTAGCTGAAAGCCAAAACAGATTCCAAGGTATGGGATGTTTTTCTCTCGTGCATAGTTTGCGGTACTGATTATTCCTTCTGATCCTCTGTCTCCAAAACCCCCTGGAACAATTATGCCGTTGTATGATGCTAGTTTGCTCACATCGCCGTTTAATTCTTCAGAGTCTATCCAATCAATTATTACGTTTTTACCAATCTTTGCACCAGCGTGTTTTAGTGCATGATTTACACTTACATAACTATCTGCAAGTTTGACATATTTACCAACCATTGCAATTCGTACTGATTCTTTTGTATTTTGAAATGAATTTATTATTTCATTCCACTTGTCCCAGTTTGCAGAAGTGTTGACCAATCCAACTTTTCCAAATTTTTTGAATATTACATCAATTATTCCCTGATCATATAGCATCTGTGGAACTAAAAGAATTGATTCTGCATCATGACATGAAAATACATCACGTTCTGTAACGTTTGAAAATAATGAAATCTTTTTCCTTGCAGCCATCTCAAGTGGTCTTGTACATCTGACTGCAAGTAAATCTGGCTGGATACCAATTCTTCGTAGTTCCTGAACACTGTGTTGAGTAGGTTTTGTCTTTTGTTCTCCCACCACATCAAGAGAAGGTGCTAAAGTTACGTGAACAAAGATTACACTTTCGGGCCCTTCCTCTAATCTCATCTGTCTTAATGCTTCAAGAAACGGTAAACTTTCAATATCACCTACTGTTCCACCACATTCTACTACTAACATGTCAAGCCCCTCAGTTTTGACTATCTTTCTTATTCTGTCTTTGATAGCGTCTGTCACATGTGGGATTATCTGCACACAAGCTCCTAGGTACTCCCCACGTCTCTCGGCCTCTATTACACTTGAGTAAATCTGGGCTGTTGTTATATTGTGGGTTCTTGGTATGTTTTGATTTAGAAATCTCTCATAGTTTCCTATGTCCATATCACACTCTCCGCCGTCTTCTGTGACAAAGACCTCTCCATGTGCAATAGGGTTCATTGTTCCTGCATCATAGTTCAGATATGGATCAAATTTCACACAAGAGACTTTTTGATTAGAAAGCTGAAGTAACTTTGCAATAGAGGATGAAACTACTCCTTTTCCAAGGCCAGACATGACTCCTCCAGTAACGAAAATGTATTTTGTAGATTCAGTCTGCATATCCATGATGGATTGGAGGTCTTTTTATTTCTTATTCTGATATTGTAGATTTCTTTAGGCTCTTTGTAAAAGATTCAATTTTACTTTCGATCTTTTCTGACGATGCATTTTCTATTAGTCGTAAAAAAGCACTTCCTACAATTATTGCATCTGCCCCAGATTTTATTATGAATCTTGCCTGATCTGGGTTGCTTACGCCAAATCCCACTCCGAGCGGAATTTTACCATCCAGTATATTTTTGGCGTTCTTTATTGCACGTGTGGTATAATCTTGGAATTGTTGTTGACCTCCAGTGGTTCCAAATACTGATACCAAATATAGAAAACCTGACGAAACGTCTGCTATCTTTTTGATTCTCTGAGGTGTTGTATTTGGTGAGATGAGAAATATTGTATCCATCTCATGCTTCTTTGCTGCTTGAAGAAACTCTTTTGATTCGTCAACTGACATGTCCGGAAGAATTAATCCATCAATTCCTGCCTTTTTTACAATGGATATGAATTTCTCATAACCATGTCTGTAAAGGAGATTTGTATATGTCATCAAAACAAGTGGTATGTCTGTCTCTTTACGAATTTTTTTCACTAGGGTAAGAAACTTGACAAAATTCATTCCTTTTTGTAATGCATGAAATCCAGCATTTTGAATTACAGGTCCATCTGCTAGAGGATCTGAAAATGGCATTCCAAGTTCTATTATATCTGCACCTCCCTTTACTAATCCGCGAACTGCAGATATGGTACCTTTTTCATTTGGAAATCCTGCCATGACATATGCTATCAAGGCCTTTTGGTTTTTTGACTTGAGGTCTTGAAATTTACTTTTTATTCTTGACATTTTTACTCAAATATCTCCCAACTTCTTCCACATCTTTGTCTCCTCTACCTGATAGTGTTACTACAATACTCTCGCTCTTTGGCATGTTCTTTGCAATTTTTATTGCATATGCAATTGCATGTGCTGACTCAAGAGCCGGTATGATTCCTTCATGTTTTGAAAGTAAAAGAAATGCCTCTACTGCCTCCTTGTCATTTACTGCATCATACTTTACTCTCTTTGCATCTTTTAGATACGAATGCTCCGGGCCAACTCCTGGGTAGTCTAACCCTGCTGATATGCTATGTGTCTCACTAATTTGTCCCTCTTTGTCTTGTAGAAGATATGTAAGCATTCCATGAAGAATTCCTTTTGATCCTCCTACTAGTGTTGCAGAATGATGACCACTCTTGATTCCTTTTCCTCCAGCTTCAATTCCAAACATCTTGGTATCTTCATCGATTAGTGGGTAGAAAGTTCCAATTGCGTTTGAGCCTCCTCCAACACATGCTACAACAGAATCCGGTGATTTCTTTTCCAATTCTTTCATCTGTGCAAGAATTTCATTTCCTATGACTGATTGAAAGTCTCTCACCATTACTGGATATGGATGTGGGCCAACTGCCGATCCTAAAAGATAGTAAGTTGTTTTTACATTTGTAATCCAATCACGTATTGCTTCATTTATTGCATCCTTGAGGGTTTGTGTTCCTTCTTTAACTGGATGTACTTTGGACCCAAGTAAATTCATTCTAAACACATTTAGCTTTTGTCTTTGAGTATCTTTGTAGCCCATGTAGACTTCACCATGTAATCCTAAAGCAGAGCATGCCATGGCAGTTGCAACCCCATGCTGTCCTGCGCCAGTTTCTGCAATGATTCTTTTTTTCTTCATTCTTTTTGCAAGTAATCCCTGACCTAGCGTGTTGTTTATTTTGTGGGCTCCGCCGTGCAACAAATCCTCTCTTTTGAGATATATTTTTGCACCACCTGCAAATTCTGTTAGGTTTCTTGCAAGGTAAAGCGGAGTGGGCCTTCCTGCATACTGCGTCAAGTAATAGCGTAATTCTTTGTTAAATTCTGCATCGTCTTTGTATTTTAGATATGCCTCTTCTAATTCCTCTACTGCAGGAACTAGGGTTTCAGGGATGTATCTTCCTCCAAATTCTCCAAATTTGCCATTCTTTGGGTATTTTAGTTTCATATTGCTAATGCCAACTCTTCTACTAATCCCTTGATATCTTTACTCTTCATTATGCTACTACCAACTAGAAATGCATCTGCACCACATTTACGTAGAAATTGAATGTCTTTTGGTGATTCTATTCCGCTTTCTGCGATTATGATCCTTTTCTCATCTCTGTCTTTTAAGATAGTCTGTGTTGTTTGAAGATCAATTTCCAAAGTGTCTAGATTACGATTATTTATCCCAAGTATGTCTGCCTGAGTTTTTACAGAATCTGTAAATTCTTTCTTTGTATGAGATTCTAGTAACACTAGTAGGTTCTTTTTGTGTGCATATGCAATAAAATCATCAATATCACTTGCAAAATTTTTATCAAATATTGCCTGTATTAATAGAACCACATCGGCTCCCAATTTTTCAGCGGCGTCGATTTGAACTTTATCTACAATAATATCTTTCATTAAAAGCGGAACTTGGACTTGTTTACGAATTTTTGTAAAATATTCTGGTGAGCCATTAAACAAGTAGGGCTGTGTCAGAACTGATAGTCCAACTGCACCTCCCTCTACCATTTGCTTTGCAATCAAAACAGGATCAGAAATTTCTCGTATGTCTCCAAGAGATGGAGAAGAAAATTTTACTTCAGTTATCAGAGATGCATGTTTGTTGTTTCTAATTTGTTCAATTAGATTTTTTCCTGAATTGGAATTTTTGTAATTGATTTCATATACTTTATCATTTACTGCCCTTTGTGAATTCTTGGCAAGTTTTTCTAACATGTCTTTCATTTTTTCTCAAAAGCCTCCAAGTTTGTTAGATCTCCACAATATCTGATAAAATCTCTAAAGAGATCATATGCCTTTCCATTTTTTATTGTCTGAAGTGAAATGCCTAACGCCTCATCGAATTTTTCTGAAAATCCTCCAACTATCAAACCTGCTGCTGCATTAAGAGCAGTTATTTCTAACATTGGTTTTTTGGCAGTTCCGTTGAGAACTGAAACAAAGGCATTGATTGCCTCATCCTTTGTTGAGACCTGAAGATCAGATAGTTTAGCTTTACTCAAACCAAGTTCTGTTGGATCTAATACAGAGCTTGTTACTTCACCCTTGTTTAATTGATAAATATAATTTTTGGATGTTGTGGATAACTCATCAAGACCATCCTCAGAAATCACAGTCATTACACTTTCTGACCCTTTTGATTCCAAAAGTGATATGACTCGACTAAGATACTCTTTTGAATATACTCCAACTAGCTGATGTTTTACTGATGCGGGATTTGTTAGAGGTCCTAGGAGATTAAATGCGGTCCTTTTACCTATGACTTTTCTTGCTTCTGCAACATTTTTCATGGCTGGATGAAACTTTGGGGCAAACATGAATCCTATTCCAAACTTTTCAATTATCTCTTGAACTCTACTTGGTTCCATATCCAGGTCGTATCCAAAATATTCAAAAATATCTGCACTTCCGCTTATTCCGGAAGATGATCTGTTACCATGTTTTGCAACTACCACACCTGATGCTGCAATAACAAATGACGCAGTAGTTGAAATGTTAAATGTACTCATACTGTCTCCACCAGTTCCACAAACATCGATTATACTCTGATCTATTTTGGGGTGTATCTGAATTACATTCTCATGCATTTTATCTAACATTGCAAGAAGTTCCTGGTCAGTCTCTCCCTTTTCTGTCAGAGCTTTGAGGAAATTTGTGGTCTCATCAACAGAAATTTTCCCAGATAAAATTTCATTCATGATTTGAGACATCTCATTGTAGCTTAGATTCTTGTTGGATGAAATCTTGCTGATATACTCTGAGATCATTTTTGCACCAACTTGATAAAGTTACTTAGAATTTTCTTACCTTCACTAGTCATGATTGACTCTGGATGAAACTGGACTCCTTCAATTAAATATTTTTTGTGACTTACTGCCATTATCTCTTTATCATCTTGGGCTATTGCAGTCACTTTTAGGTCATCTGGAATTATTGTCTTGTCCCCAACTAGAGAATGATATCGCGTAGCTCTGAATGGATTTTGTACTCCTTCAAAGAGCGGAGACTGGACATATTCTACCTGACTTGTTTTTCCATGTCTTACATTTCCTGCATTGACAACTTTTCCTCCAAATGCATGTATGATTCCTTGATGACCAAGACACACTCCTAGTATTGGTTTTGTTGGTCCCAATTCCTTGATAACTTTGGTACATATGCCGAAATATTTTTCATCCTCTGGAGTTCCAGGACCTGGAGAAATTATTATTGCATCATAGTTTCCCTTTTTGATATCTTCTATTGTTATCTTGTCATTTCTAATTACATCTGATTCTACATTTAACTCTCCGAGTAGCTGAGCTATATTGTAAACAAATGAATCATAATTATCTATGATTAAAAATTTCATTTTGATGCCTCCTTTAGGGCTGATATCATTGCATTTGCTTTGTGTTCTGTCTCCATCCATTCATTTTGGGAAATCGAGTCTGTAACTATGCCTGCTCCTGTCTGAATGAATCCCTTTGAACCATTCATGAAGATGCTTCTTATTGCGATTGCAAAGTCGCAACAGCCATTAAATGAAAAATATCCCACGGCGCCTGCATATGGGCCTCTTGAATCTGGCTCTAATTCATCAATTATCTCCATGGCTCTAATCTTTGGAGCGCCTGAGACAGTTCCTGCTGGAAAGACTGCTCTCATGGCATCATACATGTCATATTTTTTATCCAAAGTTCCTACTACGTGAGTCACTATGTGCTGAACATGGCTGAACTTTTTGACTGCCATTAGTTCTTTGACATGCACAGAGCCGTATTTGCATACACGCCCAATGTCATTTCTTCCAAGATCTACTAACATTGTATGCTCTGCTAATTCTTTCTCATCATGCAACAACTCTTCTTTTAGCTCATCGTTTCTCTTCTCGTCTTTTGTAATTGGCCTTGTTCCTGCAATTGGGAATGTCTCTACATGATTTCCTGTAATTCGTAATAACATTTCAGGACTAGAGCCGATTATAGTTCGCGGTCCTAGTTTCATGTGGTAAAGATATGGCGAAGGATTGATCTGTCTTAGAATTTTGTATACTTTGAGATAATCTCCATCTGCATCAAAATTGAATTTTCTTGAAAGTACAACTTGGAAAATGTCTCCATCATGAATGTATTTTTTTGCTTTTTTTACCATTTCTACAAATCTATCTTGATCCAAGTTCTCTGATATTTCTGAAGCTGAAAACTTGCCGCAGTCTACATTTGAGAATGATATTTTGTCTATTCTATTTTTATCATAGTAAAAATAAAATGATTTTTTTTCTTTGTTGTCATAAAGAATTCCATCCGTGTATATGCCAAACTCCATTAAAGGCTCTTCAGAATCTCCGTGTGAATTTGGAATATTTTCCCATAATCTGATTGCATCATAATTGATAATTCCCACTGCTCCTCCAAGATATCGGTACTTTTGATCATGTATTTTGTAAACTAATTTTTTAATTTCAGACAAGGGATCCTTTGTTTGAATTGTCATGGCACCTCCACTTTTGTAATGGAGTACGACCTTGTCTGAATACCCCTTGATAATTATTGTAGGGTCAAAACCCATTAGAGATGTCTCTGATAGTTCTTCTGGTCCTGTTAGGGACTCGAAGAAAAATGAATGATCAAAGTCGCGTGATATTTTGTTGTATAGATCAAATTGGGAGCCAGTATAGTCTAGAGGTATTATCTTAAGGTTTGAATGTCCAAATGTAGCCACCCATGGACAAACTCATTGCTCTCTCTATTTAAAATTAAGCAAGCCTATGTTGGCATAATTACGGTATGGTACGGTACCTTTATATCCGATCTGGCCGTATATGATACATGTCTCAAATACTGATTCCAGAGTTTGGCAAGACAAAGTCCTTGCTATTCCAAGACCTGTATTTTGTAGCAAAAAAAGCTCCTGTAAAATCTACTGTAAAAGAGGTAACCTGTAACATATGCCAAAAAGGTCTTGAAGATGGTGTATCTGTTACTGCAAAAAGAATTGGTGTGAACCTGAGACTTTTCTGTCAATACCATCTTCCTGAAGAATAACTAGAAAATTTTTATATTTACCAGATTGGTTTTGTGATTGCACCTTCAGCGGCAGAAGTTACAAGTGATGCATATTTTGCAAGTGCCCCACTTTCATAATTTGGTTTTCTTGGTTTCCACTCTTTTCTTCTTTGAGCAAGTTCATTTTCTGGTACCATTATATCGATACTGTTTTTTTCAAGATTAATTACAATCTCATCTCCTTCTTTGACTAGAGCAATATTTCCACCAACTGCTGCTTCTGGGGCAACATGTCCAATCATGAAACCTCTTGTTGCACCTGAGAATCGCCCATCTGTTATCAATGCAACTTTTTCACCTAGATTTTGTCCAACAAGAGCTGCTGTTACTCCTAGCATCTCTCGCATACCTGGTCCTCCTTTTGGACCTTCATATCGTATGATTACAACATCGTGTTCTTTTATCTGTCGTTTTGATATTGCATCAAATGCATCCTCTTCTCTATCATATACTTTGGCTCGTCCTCTGAATTCTTTTGTGTGAACTCCTGCAACTTTTACAACTGCTCCATCTGGTGCAAGTGTTCCTCTAAGAATTGTTAGAGTTCCAACTTCATGAATTGGGGACTCGATTGATTTTAAGACCTGCTGATTTGCATCAAATGAAATCTTTAATGAATCTAGATTCTGTTTTACTGTCTTACCTGTTACGGTCATGATATTTTCATGTATGAGATTTTTCTTTTGCAAACTCTTCATTAATAGTGGAATTCCGCCTATCTTGTCAAGATCGAGCATAACATATGTTCCACCAGGTCTCATGTCTGCAAGATGCGGTGTCTTTCGTCTAATTCTCTCAAAGTCGTCTAGTTCTAGTTTTACTCCTATCTCACGTGATAAGGCAAGCAAGTGTAACACTGCATTTGTTGAGCCTCCTATTGCATTGGCAACTGTAATTGCATTCTCAAATGCCTCAAATGTCAAAATATCTTTAGGCCTTATTCCGTTTTCAAGTAAATTCATAACAGCTTTTCCACTCTCATACAGTACTTTTTCTCTTCTTGGATCCTCTGCTGGCGGTGATGCATTTCCTGGAAGTGCAATTCCTAACGCCTCACTAATTGATGCCATGGTATTTGCAGTATACATTCCTCCACAGGAACCAGAATTTGGACATGCCACGTTTTCTAAATTTTTGAGAGCCTCTAATGTTAAATTGCCTGCATCGTATGCACCAACAGCTTCGTAAACATCTTGAACTGTAACTTGTTTTCCTTCATAAACTCCTGGCATTATTGTACCACCATAAACAAAGACTGATGGCAAGTTAAGACGAGCCATTGCCATCATTGTACCTGGAAGGCTCTTGTCACAACCTGCGATTCCAACTAATCCATCATACTGATGAGCTCTTACCATTAATTCAATTGAATCTGCAATAATTTCTCTACTGACAAGAGATGACTTCATACCTTCATGTCCCATTGCAATTCCATCACTTACTGCAATTGTTGAAAACTCTCTTGGTGTACCTCCAGCACTTTCTACTCCTGCCTTTGCATGAGTTGCCAATCTTCCAAGATGTATGTTGCATGGAGTAGCTTCATTTCCACTATGTGATACTCCGATGAATGGTTTTCCTAAATCATTATCGTCTAGACCCATTGCCTTGTACATGGCTCTATGTGGCGCCCTCGCTGTGCCTTCGACTACGTTTCTACTTGATATCTCCATTAGAATACAGAAAGGGTTGACAGTGGTATAATTTTAGCTTTACAGTTGGCATAAACAAGATCTAACATCGATTTATTATGATGACAAGAATCCCATGGCTTGTGAAAAAAGCGACGTTTTTTCTCATGATTATTGTTTCAATGATGCCAATCTCAGCCTTTGGGCAAAGTACTCCGACTCAAGTTAATCTTTCCTTGGACAAACAATCATACTCCTCGGGTGATATCGTAGTCATATCTGGGACCGTTACTTCTCCTGGAGCATCAAACAGTATGATTCTCCAAGTGTATAGTCCTGATAACATGCTTGTTCAAATTGGAACTGTTATCATATCATCAGATGGTAAGTTTTCTACTTCTATCCAGGCGGAGGGACCTTCCTGGGGTAATGCTGGTTCTTACTTGGTAAAAATGATCTATGTGTCTCCGCCAACTAATGCTGTTGCAACAGCTAACATTGCCTTTAGGACATCTATTGCTTCTAACACTGCATCACAACAGGGTACACAAAGTTCTAACCAAACACAATCTGACTCTTTGGAAGAACAAATTCAAAAAAGAATTGCCCTTGCAAACAAGCTTCGAGATTCTTTGAATGGTAATACGAGTTCAAATTCTGGACAAATTCCTTCATGGATGAAAGATGATGCAAAAAATTGGCATGATGGTGTAATGGATAATGTTGGGTTTAGCAAAGGAATTCAGTATATGATTTCTAATGGGCTTGTTAAGATTGGTTGGACTGTAAAATCTACTGATTCGTTTGAACGTATTCCATTGTGGGTAAAACATGTTGCAGGATGGTGGTCCCAAGATCTGGTGTCTAATGATGAATACATCAAGTCAATTCAGTATCTATTGCAGAACAAAATCATAAACACCATGCAATAATTTTCTCAATTATGTGCCAATGAATTTAATCGATCACAGTTACACTATTTTGTAATTTCTCCTCTTGAAACTGCATTAACATTAAGTTAAACGTCCAAAAGTATCAATTCTACTGAGTTTTTAATAGTTGGAAGCATTGAATCCTTGACATGAATAAAAACGGGCTATACGTAATTGCACTTTTATCCGTTGTCACCGGATCTGTAGTAATTCCTGCCTATGCCGAAGTGACTTCACTTCAAATCGATTCATCATTTTACAAAGGAGGGAGCATGATCAAGTTTTCTGGTACTACGTTGAGCACTGATCCTTCTACTGTTACCATTCTAATTTTTGATCCAAATAACAAGTTTGTATTACTTGCATCCGGAATTGCTGATAGCAATCACGCATTTCAGGTAAGCATTGATACTAGTCTTCCAAGTAACCAGCACCTAATGTCTCTTAAAGGAATGTACAATGCAACTGCCTTTATTGCAAATCAAGCAAGTGGGAAAACTGTTAGTTTTGCATTTTCACCAGACGGTTCATCTGTTTTTCCATCCTCTCCTACTAACTTGATAGCTACTCCTTCCTCTCCAACTGAAGTTGATCTTAGTTGGCTGGTTCCTCAAAGCAATGGAGGTCTGTCTATAACCGGATATCAAATTGAAAGAAATGATGGAAGTGGCTTTCACATTATTGCCCACTCTCAAACAACAACTTATCAAGATAAGGGCCTGATTCCAAGTTCAGAGCACGCCTATCGAGTTTCTGCAATAAACTCAGCTGGCCCAGGAATTCCTTCCAACTCAGCTCCTGTGATCATGCCAACGGCCCCAACTCCCAATACCGCCCCTGTACAAAATCCAAGTTCATCATCTGATCAAAATCCGACTCAGTCATTGAATGATATTCTTCAGCAGAGATATGCAGCTGCAAAGAAATTACAAGAGATGCTTAACGCACAAACGTCTGGCCCTTCTAGTACATCATCAAGTTCCTCCTCCAATCAACAACAAAATTCCAAGCCAACTGTACAACTCCGTGAGAATATTGGAGTGGGTGACATGGCAGCTAATCTGGAATCAAAGCAATCTGTGCCAGTAAGCAATTTGACACTGAACAATTTTGCAAATTTTGATATTAAGACAATGTTGTATCCTGCAATTTCCCTTGTAGGAATTGGCATAGTTGTTGCAATACTCTATTCAAGAAAGAAGCGAAAACTTGGCAGTGTTGTTAGAGAATCACAAGATGCTCATCTTCCAGTTGAACAAACATTTGAGAAAAAAGATGATGACTATGCATTGGCTATTCTGAAAAATAGATTGGCAAAAGGAGAAATTACTGTAGATGAATTCAAAATACTAAAAGACGAACTATTAGAGCCTTAGGTGATTAGTTTTAATCCATCTACTCTGGCTAGCTGAGAATTGATTTGAGTATCATTATCATTACCATATGATATCAAGAGCCTATCATTGTCTTTGAAGACATACTTTTGCATATCTGGTACTTGATGATGGTTGACAAAGAACTTCAATGTATACTTGTCATCTGTACAAAATGTACGTCGGTCTGGGAATGTAAAACATTTGTCATCCAATCCAATTTTTAATGTGCCAAATAGGAATCCCATGGTTACATTTGCTGCATGCATGTGAACTGTCTCACCATTTCCTTTTTCAAAATGGATGTACGGGCTCTTTAGCTGATATGCAGTAGATGTGAAATCAAACTGTTGACCATAAATTAGTACTAGTAATCCTGAATGGATGTGGATTCCTCCAAGAGGACCTGAACCGGGAGGCATTCCTTTTGGTAATACGTGTGCTGATAATTCATAGAAATTATAACTGGATATTCCAAGTACGGCGACAATTCCTGCTAAAATGCCTATTGCTATTGCCTTATTTCTAAATTGGGTCTTTTGTCGTTTTTCATAAAAACTCTCTCTTTCCTGTACTCGCTCTTCTCTATCTTTTTTTCCCATTTGACAATCCAAGTCAAAATTTTACCCTAAATAACAGTATCTGACATGGATGAATATAGTTTCAAGATTTCACGAAGGTGAGTATAAATAAAATATGCTGTGTCAAAAGGCATGGACTGCATTTTCTGCAATATTGTTAATAAAAAACAAGATGCTCATATTATATTTGAAGATGACACCCATATTGCAATTATGGACAAGTATCCAATACAAAAGGGTCATTCTCTAGTGATGCCAAAATTACATCACGAAAAAATTATTGACATGTCAAACGATGAAGTTGGTGCTCTGTTTTCTAGAGTGCCAATAATTGCGCGTGGCATACTTGCAGCAACAGGAGCAGATGGATTTAACATTGGGCAAAATAATGGAAAATCAGCTAACCAGATAATTCCACACGTGCATGTTCATGTAATTCCAAGATATCAAAAGATAGGAAATTCTTGGGCAAGACGAATGATTACTACAAATGATGATCTTGACGAATTGTCAAAAACCATTAGAAACAGTATTTTATCAAGATAGTTCTGTAACTACTGAATCCATGTCTGATTTTGTAAGACCGACATGCTTTTTGGCATCCTTTCTTGAAATTATGTTTCCATTTTGAAATATTATCATTGTGGGCACTGACTGAATGTTGAATCTGTCCCAGAGTGGATTTTCATCCTCGTCAATAATTGAGCCAATCTTGTTTACATTTTCAATTTTTGCAGCCTCAAAAGTTGGTTTGAAATTGGAACAATATGGACACCATGTGGCATAAAAGAGAACAACTGTCTTTTTATCTGATTTTAATACTTTGGAATCAAATTCCTCTGGTGTTACATGTTCCATGAATTTGCATGAAATTATAAATTATTTAGAGCTAACTATATTTGAAAAATTACTGGTTGGGGTTGTATCTCAAAAATGCGCCAACTTTTCCTATGCTTGAAAGCATTGCACCATACTCTGTTGATCCTGTGATGACCTCAACTTTTGCACCTGTCTGACCTGCAACAAGATCTAGATAATCCACAATATCTCGTTCAGTTGATTCCAGGTCCATACTTTTACAGCCAGGACAAGGCTGACCTAGTAACTGTTGTATTCTTGGAATTACCTTTGGGCGCTCTAAAATCTCAGTCTGGACATTTTGACATCTTCTACATGTGATGTCTATTTTTCGCAGGTTGGTGTCATCTGTAACTAGTACTGTTTCTACCACGTTTCTTTTCATAAGATCAATAATTTCATTGAGGCCATAAGTTGCAAGACCGTTTGAAAAATGTATATCTTTGAATAGTTTATCAACAAGCTTTTTTTCTTCAACCATTCTGTAATCTGTGAGAACATCTTGAGCTTTGACAAATGCCTCACGTACTCCTTCTGAACCGGCATAAGAACAATCAAGAGTTGCAAGAACGTTATTTTGTAATCTATATTCTAGATAATTTTCTCTCAAGAAATTCTCTTTTGTAGGTCCAGGTCCTGAAACTATGAGCCCCTTTACTGGATAAATATCGATAAAATATTCTCTAGTTGTATGAGCTACTCTGTTATAGTAATCATTAAGCTCCATCTCTCTGAGTCTTTCAAATCTTCTAGCAGACTGGCCTCCCTGTCTGTGTTTTCCTGCAACACCTGATGATGTCTCTGATAACACATCTAGCTTGTCACCACGCAATAGTCCCCAACCTGCGTCTTTTGCATCAATTGCTAAAAATCCAATCATGTTGTCATCTCTCAACATTTCTTTGAGAAGATCTACGTGAAAGTGATCATCGCATCTGTATAGGAACGTCTGCAATTCCTTTGGAGGCTCGATTTCAAATAATTTTATAACCTCGCTTCCAATTGGTCCTCCACCTTCTGGTGGTAATGCACCACAAAACATAACCAGTCCCTTATCAGGAGATGATTTGTAGAGTTTTAGTCTCTGGATTACTCTTGACAATGCATCTACAACATGTGTTCTTGTAAGATCTGACTTGATGTTGTCTGCAGTTCCTTGCTCTTCACGAAGATTGTTTATGACTTCATGCAATGCTTTTTTTGGAGGAACATAAAGTGAGATCAATTCTGTACCACGTCCTTCTTTATCTGCTAATTCTTCTAACATCTTTCGTAGCTTGTATAATTTTACAGAATCTTGTTTTTCTATCTTGGGCTTTACCATAAATTATTACCTAACTATTTTGGAATTTGGCTAGAACTTGTTGAAATACTGATATTGGTTGTGCGCCTACAATTTTTGTAATATTCTTACCGCCAAATATGATAAAGGAGGGGGTTCCATCTATGCCTATTTTCTCACCGAATTTTTGATTGTCTAACACTTTTTGCTCATATTTCTTATCTGACATGCATTTATCAAACTTATCTAAGTCAAGACCCACCGTTGTAGCAAATCTATCTAATGATTTTTGATTTACCCACCCAGTCTTCTCACCTGCCCAGTTTTTGTATAATTCATCATGATACTGCCAGTATTTGCTTTGGTCATCTGCACAGTATGACCCTTCTGCAGCTAATACTGAATCTGGACCATTTAGTGGAAAGTCTCGAAATACAAAGTTGACCTTTCCGGTATTGACATATTGTTGAAGAAATGTATCTTTGGTGTTTTCATGAAATAAATGACAATACGTGCACTGGTAATCTCCAAACTCTACTACTGTTATCTTTGCATTAGGATCTCCAAGTATTGGTGATCCATTTTGTATTAACATTTGAGGTGTTAATTCATCCTGTTTGGTTTCATGCGGTATCGACATGTAATAGACGGCAGCTATTGTAATGATTATGGGAATTGCAACGTAATAGTATCGCTTCACTTTTTTTAGATAGTTTTTCTTTGAATATTAACTATTTGAACCGCAGTTTTAATTGGGGCTTAAAATTATAGATGGCTCTGGTTTTTTTATGCTGATTTCGGCTCGGCTTATTCTGCTTTTGTACACTTTGAATTTTTTTCCATTGTCAGACAAGACCCATTTGTCAACTCTTACCAAAGCCAGTTCTTCTAAATCTGAAATCTTTTTGTAAACAGAGCTAAGTGGAATTCTGTATTTTTCTGATAATTCAAGAGCTGTCTTTCCATCCTTGATGATTGAAAATAGTATTGATCTTGATTGAAGATCTGCCAACGCCTCTAGAATTTTTTGATTTACATCATATTTTTTTAGTTGCGACAATGGAACTTTCTTTTTCATTATTTTTTGAATTAGGCATGCCTAACTATTTAAATGACGCGGGGGTGATTCTAGAATTCTAGAACTAGTCAGTGATTTAAATAAGTTAGCTCATCCTAATTAATTCATAATGGTAGATTACTGGCAACTAGTTTTACTTGGAGCAATAGCGGGGTTTACTATATTTCTTGGATTGCCAATTGCTGCGGTAAAAAATGTCAGTGCAAACAAAAAGGGATTTCTAAATGCTTTGGCATTAGGCATTCTAGTATTTCTAATAATTGATGTCTTTAGTCATGCATGGGATTCAACATCAACTACTGCAAAGGATGCATTCTCGGGTCATGCTCCTGTATCTGATGCAGTGCTATCATTGATTGCACTGTTTGGTGGAGTTGCAATAGGTCTGATTGGTCTTGTATTGTATGAATCTAGAATGCATGGAAGTTCTGTTCCACAAATTTTGTCACTTGATAATATTAAAAATGGTGATGATCATCTAAAGCAATTATTTCATGAAGCAAACGCCTATCGATTAGCCATGATGATTGCGGTTGGTATAGGGGCTCATAATTTCAGCGAAGGGCTCGCAATAGGACAATCATATGTAGCAGGTCAAGTCGGCCTTGCGATACTTTTGATAATTGGGTTTGGGGCACATAATGCAACAGAGGGGTTTGGTATTGCAGGACCTCTTACAGGATTGGCAAATAAACCAAAAATCAAATTTCTTTTATTGGTTGGTTTGATTGGTGGGGGACCAACATTTCTTGGCACAATCCTTGGAAGCATCTGGGTATCCAACTTGGCGTTTATTCTGTTTCTTTCAATAGCTGGAGGGGCATTGATCTACGTTTCATTGTTGATGTATAACTCTGGAAGGCGATATACTAGTAATATTGTAATGATGGTGGGAATTTTGATTGGGCTATCTGTGGGCTTTGCCTCTGATCTAATAGTCACTCTTGGTGGGGCCTAATTCTTTCTAAATTGAAAAATTACTAGGTAGATATTTTATTTAATTGATTTTTACTTGAAGCAATTTTTATCTCTCGGGCTATTCTTCTTCCCATGCTCATTGGCTCATCATAAATTAAAGATGAATATGGTGAACCATCAACGTAGAGATTTGTACCTGCAACTATTCTTGCCGAGAACTCAAATGTGGTAAATATTCCATTTTCATCATATACACCTTCAAGACAGAATGGTCCGGTCATACCTGGAGGGACTAGTCTTTTTGCAGCTTCGACAAATCTCTCACCCATTGCATAGACTTCTTCAAGTAAAGATTCTCGCAAGACTAGAGGGCTGTTTCCTATCACATTAAATGATGGAATTAATTCAACGTCGATTTGCTCTTGGGCTGGAATTCTACCAAGACCGTCAATGTCTGACTCGTATCTTCTGTCTACTCCGAAAAATTCCAGTTCTCCACTTAGTTCAGAATAAAAGTATTGTAAGTATGCTGAAACTCCCAAGGCATATTCCTGCAAATACAAGTCAGAGTCTCCTTTGACTATTCCATCTCTGATCAGTCTGTCTCGTTTTTTCATGTACTCTTCTTCATTTGTTGCCAAAAAGTATCCTTTTCCTCCTGCTGCACCATGTCTTTTTGCAATTACTAGACCGTTTATTTCGCTTGGACTAGATAATGATCTTGGAATTTTTAATTTTGATTCTACCATGAGTTTCTCTTTCATGTTTCTGTCAGACTCCCATCTGAGAATCCACTTGTTTCCAAAGATTGGAGTCTTGATTGATTCTATTTCTGATGAACTCATCTGAGCTATTAGAGTTCCATGCGGTATGATTACTGCATTATTTTCTTTTAGAATGTTTGAGCATCGCTGATCCATAATTTCAGCAAATGAATCTACTACTACAAATTCGTCAATGAATCGAAATCTCCGATAAAGTTTTTCACGCTTTTTCTCACACACTAGAATGGTTTTGAATCCTTCATCTTTTGCACCCTTGAGGACTTGAAGAGCACAGTGCGAACCTAGAGTGGCTATTGAGGACATGGTATGATCATTTCTAATCTCGGGGGTTTATGAAAGTTCCATGGGTCTACTTGAGATGAAGTTAAACACGTCATCAATTATGTCAATTGATATATCGGACTTGTATTCTTGAGGGATATTTTTCATAATAAAATCGATAACTGATTGACCCTGAGGTATTTCTTCCTCCTCCATTTTTTCTGAATATAGTGAAACTAGGTGTGATACGATTATGACTGTTTTTTCTCTACTTGTAAGAACCATGTGTATAGTTAGTTTTCATTTTAATTTAGAGGTTTGTTAGATAATTGATATCTGCTAAGATTTTTCATGAGAAATTATTGATTTTTAAAATAACTCAACGAGTGATATTTTTTATTACATCTGTTCTAAGCTGACCACAAGCTGCTGCTATCTCCGAGCCCTTTTCTACTCTGACAGTACAATTCACGCCACCATCACGAAGTATCTGCTGGAATGCAAGTACTCTTTTCCTAGCAGGACGGGAAAATCCTCCGGCGGTTGGATTCATAGGAATCAAATTTACATGTGCGCCATTACCTTTCAAAATTTGTACTAATTCTTCAGCAACTTTGTTTGAATCATTTATGCCATCAATTAACGCATACTCAAAAGTTACACGACGTCCAGTCTTTTTGAAATAACGTTTTGCGGCAGATATCAAATCCTCAACTGAGTGCGGGCCAGCAGTTGGAACTAATTTTTTTCGCAACACGTCATTTGGTGCATGTAATGAAATTGCAAGCTTGACCTGAATGGATTCATCTGCAAGTTTGTCAATTCCTGCAATAACTCCAACTGTTGAAATTGTAATACTTCGTTGTCCTAATCCAAATGCACGAGGATGTGTCAACAGCCTAATAGCTCGTATTGTTTCATCATAATTTGCAAGTGGTTCTCCCATTCCCATGAACACAAGATTAGTTACATGCTCTCCTCTTTGACGCAAAAGATTGGCAAAGTGTAATACTTGAGCAACAATCTCTTCAGCTTTTAGATTTTTTTCAAAACCCATTTGACCTGTAGCACAGAACACGCACCCCATTGGACATCCAACCTGAGTAGAAACACAAACTGTAGACCGTGGATGCGTCTTGTCCTGCGATGGACTGTACTGCATAAGCACAGTCTCAATTAGAGTATCGTCATCAAACTTGAGCAGTAATTTTGTAGTATGTCCATCTTCACTTGTAATTCTGTGAACTTCACTCTGAGATCCTATGGTATACCCGTCTGCAACTAGGGCATCTTGCATCGAAGATGGGATTTGATGCAAGTCCGAGATGTTTTTTGGTGATTCATGATATAGTGCATGGAGTAGCTGGTCTGCTCTATATCGTGGCTGACCAAGTTTGATAACAATATTATCAAGATCCTCTGGTAATACGCGATAAAGGTCAGTCATCGTGCATATCTTCAACAGTACTCTATTTTAATCTAGAATAAACATAATTCATGTTGTCTAAATTAGTTTATTACAAATTAATGAATAATTCATAAGAATATTACAACTGGTTTATTTTTTTGAACCAAATTCTTATTAGTTTTGTTGGAGGTATTATTAGTACAGTAATGTCTACTTCACAAGTTTTACTCCAGTTAGGGTATTCTCAGCTTACATCAAAATCAGACAAGGTTTTCCTTGAAGCCATACAAAAAGCACTCAACGTTTTTGGTCAGTCATCATACAATGATTTGATGGTTCAACTTCGCTCAAAAACTGGAATGTCTGATGTTGAATTGATAAAAAATTTTAATCTGTTTGAGGACGCATTGAAAAAATCAACCGGAACTGTTTCTGCAAAGATTATGATAGATCTGATAAAAGAAGAACTGATAAAATACACTCATCTAAAAACAATTACTCATAAAACCGATGAAATAATTGCAAAAGTAGAGGAGTTTAGTGTATATGATTTCCTAATTAATGGCCCTTCCTCTGAACACATACTAGTACTTTACAAAGACCAGGAAACAATCGAACTTATCTTGTCTGATTTTTTTAGTAAAAAGACCTCGACACCATTTGGGCTTGTTTCAGAACATCCTACAAAAATTAAAGATATCAGAAACATCACTTATGATAAATTATCTGGAATGGACAAGAAGGATATATTTGAAAAGGACAAGACGGAAATACTTGAAAGGGAAAAAAGGGAGACTGTCAAAAAATTGTCTGACTGGATTAATAACATGCATTCATGTAACACTTCTAGTTTACCTACTAGGTTTGCAGATCAAGACTGTACTTGGTATATCCGAAATCAACTTGGTGAGGAACATTTGAAGATGGAATCTTCATTGGGTCCAAAACCGTATCAACAAATGATCCTCTTATGCGCATATGACATTTCAAAAATCCCTCCTAATGATCTTGAATCATTGATAAAAAGTCATGGCTATGTCATTTTACAAAATGAGCATCTTGTTTTGTACAAAGCCCCTACGAAAAACTGAACGGAATGTGGAATTACTGTCAATTTTTTGTTCAATCTATGATTGTTATGCCGTATGACCATTTTACATCACGGTTGATTTTTGTACCGTTAGTTAATCAAATGAATTTGATAGTGTTAACACATTTTTCACTAGACGATCTTTATAGCAAAAAGTCTTGAAAATAAGGTTGTAAGAAATGAAAATGCAACATATTGTATTGATAGCAGTTGTTATCGCTGTAATTAGTCTAGGATTGCAAGTTGCAAGTAATACAAAATTGCAATCTGATATAAAAAATATAAATTTCAGGACTTCAGAACACGATGTTGCAATACAGCATCTCACCGTTGGACTAAGTGAACGTTTGCAAATGAGTGATCTAAAAAACAAAACAGCGGAACAAGATGCATTAATTCAATCTCTTTCCAGTGAACTAAGTATTAGTAAACAGATTGTGGAAAAAAATAATGCTACAATAACCCGACTTCAACAGAACACTGAACATCTGAATACAGAACTTAAATCACTTAGTGAGAGGCTGGCATCACTTGAACATAAAACACCTCCGCCACCCACTCCAGCATCTGTGAATACTATAACAAATCCCATAGTGAAACAAAGTACAATTAATGTTACAAGTCAAAATCCATTTCCAATAAATCAGACAATCTCTATGACAAAACCTGATCTAAAAATACTGTCAATAGCAATGTATCCTAACCCATTAAAAGTTGGAGACAAACCCAAATTTACAGTAACATTCCAAAATATCTCAGATAAAGAGATTCAACAAAATCTCGTAGGGTGTGGAACTGATCCTTCTTTGCATTGGGATATTTACCCATCATCCAGTGTGCAAAATCAACCTGCTCAAAATAATGGGCTGACTTGTCCTCCTATCATCAAAACTGTCAAACCAAATGATGTCTCTGTTGCAAGTGGATATGCCACGGGGAACGGATTATACAAGATAACAAAGGCTGACGAACTAAATGTGATTCTTAAATTGAACCTTGAGGATGGAAGCATAAGCGGCACTCAGGCAACAATAAAGTTCAACGTAACTGCCACTCGATAATATGCCCAAGTAATCTTTGGGCAAAAATTAATCAAGTACGTTTATGTCTGATTTGGAATTTTATTAATTAAGAAATTAGACACAGCTCACAATCGCAAAGTATGTCTGGGTTGTCCCTGGCATGACATTTGCTGTGTTGCCCTGCTTGGCATTGAACACATATTGCATTTTTGCCTTCTAGTTTGGTATATTTTGGAGCTCCGTCAAAACCAAATCCACCATCTTTTGGTCCAACCATGCATTGTATGATTCTAACTCGTATTTCATGCTATAGATAAATGACCATGAAAACACAAATTAACACTAACAAAAAGACATTTGATGAAAACATGATAGGTACAGAACTTGGAGATTGGCGTAGGACCATTTACTCTAGTCAACTTGATCCTTCCCTGGATGGAAAAGAAGTAATCGTAATGGGCTGGATCTCAAGTGTAAGAGATCATGGAAATTTAGTATTCGTTCTACTCAATGACAAAGAAGGTCAAATGCAGATTACTGCAAAGGCAGGTGTCTGTCCAGACGAGATTAAAGATAGTCTTGTAAATCTCAAAGAACAATCTACTATTGCAGTCAAGGGAATTGTAAAACCATCTCCCAAGGCTCCAAGAGGTGTTGAGATAACACCAAGTGAATTACGTGTATTTTCACTAGTCGAAAAGATTGCACCTTTTACATGGCAGACCAAAGTGGTTCCAAACATAGACACAAGACTTGAACTTCGAGCAATAGATCTTAGAAGAAATATTTTACAACATATTTTCAAAATGCGGAGTCTAGTTTTAAAATCCATCCGTGAATATCTGTATGAAAAAGAATTCATCGAAGTAAATACTCCGAAGATGATTGCAACTGCAACTGAAGGTGGTGCTGCCCTGTTTCCAATATTTTATTATAACAAGGAGGCATTTTTAGCACAGAGTCCTCAGCTTTACAAGGAGCAACTAACATTATCATTTGAAAAGATATTTGAGATTGCACCAATATTTAGAGCTGAAGCATCTAGAACAAATAGACATCTTTCAGAGGCAATCTCAATAGATCTTGAAGAAGCATTCTGTGATTATAATGATATAATGTTGCACACTGAAAATATTATCAAAAGATCAATTGGTGTAGTCAAAGACTATTGCGATTTGATAAAAACTACGGATTACAAAGTTCCAGATATTCCTGAAAAAATTCCCCAGTATACCTATACTGAATTGGTAGAAAAGATGCAAAATGCAGGCGCCACAACAAAATGGGGCGATGACTTGTATCCATCACAATTAAAAAAGATCAATCTTAGTGGATTTTACTTTATCAAAGATTGGCCTCTTGCCCCAAAACCATTCTATGTTAAAGCCAAAAGTGATAATCAAAAAACATCTGAATCATTTGACTTGATGTTTGGAGACCTTGAATTGTCCTCAGGTAGTACAAGAATTGAAAAAAGACTGGAACTAGAAGAGAGGATGAAGAACAAGGGCTTCAAATTGGATGCATTTGATTATCACCTGCGGGTATTTGATTATGGAGTTCCTCCTCACGCAGGATGCGGTATTGGTCTAGAAAGACTGATGATGGCCCTCACTGGTACTGAAAATATCAGAGATGCTACCTTTTATCCACGTGATGTCGATAGACTTACACCGTAAGTGAAACGACATGGTAGATAGAAAAGAGATTGAGCACCTTGGGGATTTGGTCAAAGTTGATCTCAGAGAACCTGAAAAATACATCAAACAAGTAGAGCAGATAATAAAATATTTTGATAGACTTGATGCCGTTGAATTCAATTCTGATGCTACTCTAAGAAATGAAGTTGATGCAGAGAATCTTCGAGATGACAAACATGAACCATGTACCATATCGCTAATTGATCACCTGAAAAAAGACCAAAACAACTTCATCCGTGCGCCAAAAATGGTTTAAATGAATCTTGGAATTTCCGCCACTGAGTTTGTATCGCAGGCAAAGGCAGGTACCATATCAGTAGAAGAGTTTGTTGCAAAAACACTGGATAGAATAAAGCTAGTTGAAGATAAAATTCATGCTTTCATTACTGTAGATTATCAAAACGCACTTGCCAAGGCAAAAGAGATTGATAAGAAAATAAAATCAAAAGATAAAGTTGGTACATGTTTTGGAATGCCTATATCTATCAAAGATAACATTTGTACTGCCGGAATTAAAACAACATGCGCATCTAAAATGCTTGAGAATTTTGTTGCGCCATATGATGCAACGGTTGTCTCACGACTAAAATCTGAAGATGCAATAATTGTTGGTAAAGTAAATCTTGATGAATTTGCAATGGGCTCTACAACCGAATTTAGTTATTTTGGTCCTAGTAGAAATCCCTGGAATGTTGATTATGTTCCAGGTGGTTCATCTGGAGGCAGCGGTGTCTCAGTTAGTGCACAAGAATGTCTTGCATCATTAGGCTCTGACACAGGCGGTTCTGTTCGAAGTCCTGCAAGTTTTTGCTCAGTTGTTGGCCTAAAGCCAACTTATGGGCTAGTTAGCAGATATGGTCTTGTCTCATATGCTAACAGTATAGAGCAAGTGGGTCCTATGGCAAGGACTGTAGAAGATGTGGCGTTTTTACTAAATATTATCTCAGGGTATGATTCGCATGATGATACTACAGTAAAAAATGAGCATGTTGATTATACCAAAGATATCACTTTGGGAATCTCTGGAAAAAAGATTGGAATCATTACTCAGATGATTGGGGAAGGAATAGACAAGGAAGTTGCATCTGCAACAAACAGGGCAATTTCAAAACTACAAGACCTGGGGGCGGAATGCGTTCCAATTTCTCTTGATGCTGTGGAACACTCTGTTGCAGCATATTATACAATAGCATCTGCGGAAGCAAGTAGTAATCTTTCAAGATACGACAACCTACGATATGGATTTGACTTTGGAACAGAAGGATACGAGTTCAAGGCGTTTATCTTAAAGGCTCGAAGTAATTTTGGACCTGAAGTAGTAAGAAGAATGTTACTTGGTGCATATGTTTTATCTGCAGGATATTATGGAAAATATTATCTCAAGGCTCAAAAAGTTCGGGCAATGATAAAGGCTCAGCTTGATGAGGCGTTTAAGAAAGTAGATTTTTTGGTATCTCCAACAATGCCCATCTTGCCATATAAGGTGGGAGAAAAAATTGATGATCCGCTTAAGATGTATCTTACTGATATCAACACAATAACTGCAAATCTTTCTGGAATTCCTGCAATATCTGTTCCATTTGAGATATCAAGTTCTGGATTGCCAATCGGTGTACAGCTATTTGCAAATTCCTTTGAAGAGAAAAAATTACTCCAAGCTGCATATGCGTTACAAGAGACTACAAATCTTCCAGAGGTACCTCTATGACAAGAATAGGATTAGAAATTCACTGTCAGCTTACAAAGCTTGAAAGTAAACTGTTTTGTTCATGCAAGGCAGAATATAGAAACCTTGCATCAAACTCTAATATCTGTCCAGTTTGTGCAGGTCTTCCTGGCTCACTTCCAATGTTGAACAAAAAGGCAGTTGAAAAGGCTGCAATGATATCACTCGCACTTGGATGTGCCATTCCAGAAAAAATTGGCTTTTTTAGGAAAAATTACTTTTATCCTGACTTGCCCAAAAATTTCCAAATTACCCAGTACAATGCATATGGTCCAACAAGTATAGGCTCAGATGGAAAAATTACAATTGAAGGAAAGGAGATTAGAATTCGAAGAATCCAACTTGAAGAAGACCCTGGAAGGCTAGTCTATGAGGGTAAATCCATGCTAACCCTGGTTGATTATAACAGAGCGGGGACTCCTCTTGTTGAAATTGTAACAGAGCCAGACTTTGAAACTCCAAAACAGGTTCGTATATTTCTAAATGTGTTAGCAGATTTGGTTGAAAATGTTGGCATATCTGACCCATATCTTGAGGGTGCAATGAGAGTTGATGGAAATATTTCTGAAGGGGATGGAAATAGAGTTGAGATAAAAAATGTAGGCTCGTTTAGGGATATAGAAAAAGCACTTCATTTTGAGATAACAAGACAACAAAGCCTTCTTGAAAGAGGGATTCCAGTTGTTGCAGAGACAAGACATTGGGATGATGCAAGAAGAATTACCGTATCATCCAGATCAAAAGAGGAAGAACAAGATTATCGATATCTCCCTGAAGCAGACATTCCAATAGTTTTGATTAGAAATGAATCAATTGAAAACATAAAAAAACAAATGCCTGAAAGCATTGTTGCAAAAAGAGAACGATATATCAAAAAATATGGAATTCCAGCCCAAGTGGCAGATGTTTTATCTTCTGACAGATTCTATTCAGATTTATTTGAAAAATCATATAACGAAAAAAATGCAAAAGAAGTTGCTAATATTATAACAACAGATTTGTTAAGTTATGCAGATACGCGAGAAAAGAAACTTGAATTAAAAATTACTGCACAGCATATATCTGATCTTGCTGATTCTATAATGAATGATACTCTGACAAGAAATTCAGGTAAGCAAGCATTACAAGAAATGGTGAAAACTGGAAAATCACTTTCAGATGTTATATGCAGCCTTGACTTGGGACATGTAAGTGACGCAGGCTCGATTGAAAAGATAATTGATGAGGTATTTCAAGAAGAAGAAAAAGCAGTTGCTGAAGCAAGACAGAATCCTGATACTATCAACTATCTCGTGGGCAAAGTTATGAGAAAGACAAAGGGAAAAGCTGACCCTACAACTACACTTGATATTCTAAGAAAGAAACTATCTTCCTAGAAGAGAGATTGTCTCTCCGTCTTTGTCCATTACCATGGCTATGCCAGACTCTTCTTTTGGACTAAGTGAGTATACTGCCTTTGGGGTAAACATGATTACATCTGGAGTCTTATTTTGACTCATTCTTTCAAATATTTTACTTGATGTTTTTCCAGTTGCAGACCTTGTAATGACATCTGTAATTCTTGCTTTTTCTTTGGTATCTGTAACAAATGTGACTTTACCCTTGATTTGATACCCTTTGAGCTCTTTTTTATCAAATACTCCTACGCTGACCCATGGAATACTCTTGAAGTTTCCCTGCGACTTGTGCTTGAAAAAGTCTAACCAGTATACTGCAGTATCTGTAAAATAAAACGAGGTTCTTGGAGATAAATTTGCAAGACCATTAACATCGACAGAGCCTACTACAATGACTTTTTGACCTTTGAGCATTTCTTGGACTTTGGCTGGAATTTTAATCATAAGGTAGCATTGATACAAGATGTATTAAAGTAAAATGTCAATTATCTATCTTGAAAATATGATTATGGTGTTAATTTATGCAAATTCTATCATACTGAATCTTCTAGAACTAACTGGGGGTATCCATTTTCAAAACTTGATTGCATGTTACACAAGAATAACTGTGGTTTTAATGCTGATAGAAAAACTGTCCCTTCATGATCAAACAATCTCAAGTGCAAGTCGCATACGCTTTTCATGATCTCTAATGACTTGTATCCTGGTCTTGAAATTATCAAAAAGAGATCCTTGTTATGTCTTACCATGCGGGAATTATCAATTAGGGATTTTAAGATTAATTTTTCTTCGGACTGGTAGGCTAGCTCTAAGAAACTATAATCTGCTGACATTAAGAGTGGTTTCCCATTTTCTTTTAGATTGCTGTATGTTCTGTTCCATTCTGTGTTTGTTGACTCGAAATCAACACCCTCTCTTTCTATTATATAATCTGATTTTGTACCAAAAGTATGTCCAAATATTCTAAAGTTCTTTAATGCTTCCTTGTTTGTGTACGGTGTAAGGTAATTCACTACTGCACTAACATCTTGGTCTGATGAGGATGATATTAGAACAGAATTATTTTGGACCATAAAGTTTAGCGCGATAGGTGAGAGCAGTGGTACAAAAGCAAAACGGTCTACATCACTATCAATTTCAATACCGATGACAGACCCTCTTCTAAAACCTCCGTTTAATTTTAGATCAAAATCCTTACTACCTGTAGAAAATCTAGCATCTGAATCTGGAGAGGGAAAAAACATAGAGGCGCTTTTCATGTTGCTACGCAAATTTGAAAATGATTGGAATCTTCCATTTTGAAGAGTAAATGGAATCTTTGGTCTCTTGATGGGGACACCTTTTAATTTTTCAAGGCTTACTTCTCTTATCCTATATGTCTTAAAGTAACGTTGCGATGTCTCTATCACTCCATCTACAAGATATTCAAGTGACGCAGTATCTTGCTGCTCGCTTAGGAAAATTATGAATCCATCATATTTTTCAGCAAGCGACGTCAAAAGTTTCTCAGCCCGCATTCTATCTAATGCATTCATCTCTCTTGAAACTGAATCCCAGACATCAAGTATGATGAATGGTTTTTTTACATTCTCTAAAGCAAGGAAAGGATCTTTGACTTTTTTCGAAGAATTTGCTATTGCATTTACTATGGCAGATATGACAAATGAAGGATCAGTCAGTACTGCATCTTCTGGAGATATTTCAACTATGTTTGCAGGAGCGATAAAATCTGTAATCCATGGGAATCGTCTGTAAAGTATTTTATCTGCTTGATTTCTTGTAATGAAAATAACGTTGTACTCTTTTACCTTGCTACCTGCAAGCTCAAAACAAAGTGTCTCTTTACCAGTGCCTGACCTTCCCTTAACCAAGAGGGACCTATTTCCAATCTCTACAAATCTCTCAAGGTCTGAAAGACCGTATTTCATGGCTTGTTGCTCCATTGCTATTTCCTATCTCCTGAAAAGTATATGGGGTATATCTTTCCTGTTCTTGGATCGGAATAATCCCAATGTATGTCTGAACCTGCAGGACTGAAAACAGATGTACGTGATTCCGTCAATTGTTTATACGCATTTTCTCCTATTACAATATGCCCAGGTTTTGCAAGTCGAATCATTTTTGATGCAATTGTTATAGTGTGACCAATTAAATCTGGCTCTGGACCCAAAAATATAATCTCATTAGTGCCAAAATCAATTGAAACCCTAACTTGAATTGGTGGTAAGGCAAAGTCTTGAAAAGCAAAGTTGAGGGATTGTTCTATTATCATATCCATTACATTGCCACATCTTACTGCATTCTCAGATGCATTTCCAAATTCATCTGATGATGGAAAATACGCAATCACTGCATCGCCTGCATATTTTAGTACAAAACCTCCATGTCTTGAGATTATGATTGACATCTCTTGAGAAAAGACTCGAATTAGCGATGATAGTTCTGATGGAGACAGCTGAGTGGAAAGTTTTGTAGACCCTACTACATCAACATAGAGTATTGCTGCATCTAGTTTTTGTTCTCGTATTGAACTTAGATATCTATTGGATAAATATTTGAGAAAAACCTGGGCGTATGAATCACTTGGATTTCTCTGATATATTGACAAATTTCTTCTAATTCTATTGACTGATTGTTGTACTCTGGGATTATTTTCAGAGACTAGATGTTCTTTTTCAGGAATTATATTCTCAAGAAGTGACTCTAAAGTTTCATGTGGTATGAATTTTCTTGCTACGGTATCATAATATCCCAAGTCTCCATCTATTACGGATCTTTGAAATCTTGTCCTATCCTCTGTTACATCAAATGGAAATGATACCACTGTGTTTACTACCATTTGTTTGCTCTTTTTTAGAATTGTGTATTATTGTTTAAGATGATTATCATGCCTGATACAGCATATCGTAATTATATAGTATGCTGGTTTGTATAAACTAGAAATGCGCGCCCTTACTTTGGGAGTCATTCTGGGTATAATAGCAGTCTCATCTGGTTTAGTTTATGCAGATTCAACTTATTCCATGAAAGGTAGTGGAGCTGCTATGATAAATGGCGATACCCCTACTTTGTACACTTCGAGCATGCGACTTTCTCTTGTAGATTCCTCAACTATTGACAAGGGCGCAATTCTAGTGGAAGGAGGCAATGGAATTACAGTAGCTAGATTTACTGGAGCCCAGTGGAATTTTGCATACAACAATGATGGGTCGTTTCATGCCCAGGGTCCTGCACAAACAGTATCCCATGATACATTTACTGTCTCTCTTGACGGAACACGGCTCTATGCAACAGGAAGTGGTTCTATGTGGAAGGTAACTGCCAACATGCAAGACAATATCCATACATATGTTCTAAGTTATCTTTTACTTGGAAGCGATCCTATTCCATCTGTCAGTGTATCAAACAATGCTAAAATCCTAATTCCAAACGGAAACTCGGCAACAGCAAGTACTGGTTTCTTTTTGCCTCTTAACTTGGAGATAATTCCTGGAACTACAGTTACTTGGCAAAATCTAGATACGATTCAACATGACATTCAAAGTATAGATTCGCATGGAAAAATAATTCCATTATTTAACAGTGGGTTACTAAAGACTGGAGATACGTTTTCTTACAAGTTTGATAAACCTGGTGCATATCATTACTATTGTACAATCCACCCATGGCGAATTGGACTGGTAACTGTAAGCTAGAATTTTATTTTTTTTAAAATAATATTACTTTTCATGCTCGCTAAAATCTGACCCTAGCGCAATACTTGATATGACTGTATTTGGCGTAGTGCGAGATTTCATTGTAAGATTTGGCAGAAACTCGTGAAAGATTTGTTTCAAGAAAAGTTCTGTAAACAAAGACCAGCGTATTCCAAGATTGTGCTGTATTATAAAATGATGAACATCTCCTTCAATTCTATGGTCTGATGTCATGCCAGAAGCTCGCATGTATTCCTCCATAGATTCTATTACTCGCTTTAAATCATAACTGCCTTTCATGAACATGACCCAGTCCTTTATCATTGGGGTCATTTTTTGTATTATCTCATTCATTACCTCTCCGTCCATTTTCTCACCTAGAACCATGAGAATCTCTTTTGGAACTGGAGTCATTCCTATGTTTTTTGCAAATCTTTCCCATCCAACGTATTTTTCTAAAATTTGTTTGACCAAGACATTTTGAGATATCTCCTTTTGTTGTGCCTCTGTCTCTAGTTCTTCTATGATATGCTCTGGAAGGCGATAGCTGATACTTCGAGTCTGTTCATGTTTTATGGGGTGGGGCTGTCGTTTTACTGTCATGTGTAATGGGAACTATTTGGGAATGTATAAAATTATGCAAAATTTCACGAATTCTGGCTAATTATGATTTGATGTGAATTCTATCAATGTGCTTACCCAGACTCTTGTTATTTTCAAAATTTGCAGTACAGTAAGGGCATGTTGTCTTGTCTGGGATCTCAAGTTCAGGTAATGTAACATTTCTATCAGTAAGATTTCCGCAGACCATTTTTTGTGTTATGAGTCCAATTGGTCGCTTGTCCATTACGATTAGTCTTCTGATATCATGCTTTTTCATTATACCTAGTGCCTCTTTTACTGGCGCAGTTTTTTTTATTGTAATTAATGGACCCTTTGCTATTTGTTTAAGGGTAGTACTTGCCGGGTCTAATCCCTTTGCTACTATATCACGTAGTATGTCTTTTTCTGTAACCATTCCTATTATCTTACTTTTTTCAAATACCAATATGCTGTCTACTTTGGATTCTGTCATTGCCTTTGCTGCGTCTTGAATGGTAAGATCACTTGATATCGTAGTCATTTTTTTATTTGTAAACTTGGAGACAGGCTCGTTTAGAATGTCAGATATCATGAATTGTAATGGCGAGGATTGAGATTTAACCTAATGGGTAATTTTCAAACGTGATGTACCGATCTGATGTAAGAAAATGTATTCATTGTGATATAATTATCATCAGTGAGATTTGTAAAAAGCCTATAATCTACCCGAAATATACAAAAATTATTGAAACTAAAAAATGACAGCATAAACCAAGTAATAAAAAAAACAATTCTAGTAACCCCTAGAACAAGCCTCTTGGATGCACGCACACTCTTACTAAAGCATAGAATAAGCCGACTCATTGTATCAGAAAAAGACAAGCCCGTAGGAATGCTAACGGAAAAAGACTTGGTAAAGGCAATCTATAGAATTGATGCAAAACCGCTTGAAGCTACACGCGTATCTGATGTTATGTCCAAAGACCTTGTTTCTGTTCAGGAGGGGGCAACGTTACATGACTGTGCTAAACTAATGCTTGATAATAAAATCAGTTCTGTTATAGTACTACACAAAGACAAGACACTATCTGGAATTATTACAAAGACAGACTTGGCATCTGTATTTTTAACACAAGCCACAGAACAACTCAAAGTTTCTAAAATTATGACAAGAGATGTAATTACAGTAAAACCTGCAGACTCGCTACTATATGTTGAAAGCGTTCTTGTGAATAATAAAATCTCTAGAGTTGTTGTAGAGAGAAACAGACAGCCTGTTGGGATTATAACTCACCGGGATTTTATCCCTGCCAAGATGCCTCTATGGCTAAAACAATTTGGTGATCCTTCTGAGGTTGAAAACTATAGGATGGCTGCAAATCCAAAAGAATATCGCTCAAACCAACTAAGTTATCTATTGACTTTCATTGCTGCCGATGTTATGACATCGAATCCAATAACGGTCGATGCATCAGATGATGTATCAACTGTTTCACTTTTAATGATAAGGCATGGGATCAGCGGACTGCCCGTTGTTCATGGCAAGCTCTTGGTAGGGATTGTAACAAAGACTGACATTGTACGAGCTATAATTAAAAATTAATTTTAACTGACTAGATTACTTGTCTGCAGGCTTCATTCTCAAAAGTATCTGGTCTGTTATTCTTCGCATTTCAGAATCAGAACCAATACTGCATATTCTGGTCAAGTCAGTTGCGGTAACTATTCCTACTAGGAGACTTTCATGTACTACTGGAACCTTGTGAATTTTTCTCTGTTTCATAAGTTCTGCCACTTCCCAAATGCTCTCTTCAGGATTTACTACAATTAATGGCGATGACATTATTTGCTTGATTGGAGTCGTCAGTGGAATTGCACGAGATACAACCCTTTTGACAAAATCGCGCTCTGTTACTATGCCTACTGCAATATTGTTCTCAAGTACAACAACACAGCCAATGCCTGCATCATCCATCATCTTTGCCGTATCCAAAACTGTCATGGAAGAATCAACCGTAACTACCTGATGCTTCATTATGTCTTTGGCAGAAAAATTATCCAATGACTCCAGTACGAAATTCATACATAAAAACTTGACATTCTATTATCATGTCTGGTAATTGTAATATCATATCATGATTGAATTTAACTATAAATTTCAAATTTTGCGTTGTACGAGAAATTTAATCGTGGTCCTCAGTATATGTCCCACCTTCTGAGAATCTCTTTATTCTATCAATTTGCAGTGTTCCAAAAATCAACACTGTAATTACTATTGCAATAACATATGCTCCTACTACTAGCCCAAGGCCTAATGCTAGTAGCAGACGTAGGATTGTTTCAAAATCAACGCCGCTTAGAGCATATCAAAATTCATATTTTTATTAGGACATCCAGTCTTCCCAATCTTCTATTAGTTGTTCATAGAGATTTTTGTTATAATTTTGAGAATCTGCAAGCATGCCATGCAAGTGCTTTACAAAATCTGTCACTGTTATGATTCCTAATGGCTGATCAGAATCCATTACTACTACCCGCCTAATTTTTTTTTCTATCATTTTTTCTGCAACCTCATCAGTAGGTGCAAGTGGACTTACTACCACAAGAGGCGATGTTGTTATGTCTATAATCTTGACCTCTGAAGGTTTCTTGTTTTGTGCAACAATTTTTGATACCAAGTCTCTCTCTGTTACTATGCCAATTGGCAATTGATCTTTTGTTATTATTATACTACTTACCTTATTTTTGTCCATAATTTTTGCAATCTCAGTAGCTGATAAATTTGATTCAATTGTAATTACTTTGCTTGACATTATATCCCGCGCCACTGTCATGAAAATAAATCCCTTAATTTAGTATAAAATTTCTGGCAGGATTATCATATATGATAACCACTTGGAATCATTCTTGATAATGATGATCACTTTAATAATATTGAATCCGTCTTTTATGAGCATGGTAGAAAGCTTCCTATCTCAGGATTTGTATATTTCACATGAAAAAAAGTTTGTAAAATCTGATGTTAAACCGCTCACATGCCATGTATGTAAAAAAGAATTAAATGGAATCTCAATTACAGCCAAGGTATTAAATGGAGAAATGGTGTTTTTATGCTCGCTTCACTATCAATCAAAACCGTATCAGGTCGTCTCGGTGAATTGACATGACTGTTCATCCTGAGATAAAAACCGCAATTGAGACAAACATGGAACTTATGTTAAATCAGACCAAGGCATATCTGCCATTTCTCAAAGTGGCGTTTCCTGCGGTTCGGGACCTCTCTGAATTGACTTTTAACATGATGATGGGAAACGCGTTTACACTCTTTGTAGCTCAGCTTGCTTTTCGCATGCAAACTCCATCTGCAAGTGACTTTGAAGAATTCGGACAAATTGTTGAAGCATACCGAAGTAAAGTAAAAGAGCTGTTCTAGTTGCTACTAAAAAATATTCTAGTCCCGTATGACGGCTCACCACTTTCAAAGAAAGCATTAGAGTTGGCACAAGATATTGCAAGAAATTTTAATGCTGATCTAAAACTCTTGATGGTTATACCAGTTTACTATCCAATAAGCGATACTGTCTTTTCAGGAGCAGCTGTTATGAATTATCAAAAAGTTGTAAAATCTCTAACAGAGCAGGGTGAAAAAGAGATGGAAAAAATTACTCAAAAATGTAGGGAGGAAGGGGCAAAGGCATTTTACAAAATTGTTCATGATGACGTATCTAATGCCATCATAAAGGAAGTAAAAAGATCAAAAATTGATCTAATTATAATGGGAAGCAGAAGGCTAACAGGTGTTGCATCTCTTAAAAGACTTGGAAGTACTGCAAGACATGTCTCAGAACATGCTACATGTCCTGTTACTATCGTTCACTAGATTTTTACAAAAATAGGAATATAGATAATCTTACAAATACCCAATCAGTGTTATGATATCAGAGATTAATTTGAAACTAAGAAAATGTGACTGTAAATGCGGTTGTACTAGGGATATCTGGAGTAAATATTATGTACTCTGTATATTTTGCACACTTGCAGGTCACAAAATCTGAAAAGTCTAATGTTAGTATCCAAGGTAAGTATCTGGCAAACCTTGCTCATCCACCCAACTGTGTTTGCTGTTACACTCTTTGCATATTAGAACAGCTCGCCAACTCTGATTTTTTTATTTTTGATTTTTACATGAGCTTGAACACTAGACTAGTGATTTTAAGTTATAAAAAGAATCATCACAAATTATCATGACTGATTATCACCAGTGGGGATTATTCATCATTGTAAGAACTATCTCTTTATTTATGGTAGGTATGTACGAAGATTAAGGCAAAACATATGGGATTATTTAAAAAAGAATTGGCGTTTGAAAAAATTGAATTATCAAAATCAAAAATAGATTCGGATAAAACTGCCACTATTAAAGTCAATGTTAAAAATTTCAAGGAAAAATTTGATAATATTATATTAAAAATAATGACTGACGATGCAAGCAATCAATATGTTACAATCAGCACTCCTGTGATTCAACTTACTTCATTAGATCTTCCAGATAAAAATACTGGAGAGCATGAAATTACAATAACTCCACACAATATTCCGCTTAGTACCATGTCTTTTAAGATAACAGTCGAAGTGTTTGGAAATAATAAAGAATATCCAATAATAAAAAAAGAGTTCAACCTGACTGTTAAGAAAAAAACTTAGACTTTTCTATGTTTTCTGGTTAAACGCCTCGTGCATCAGAGTCACGAAGTTCTTGTTCTATTCGCATCAAACGTTTTACCCGTTCTGTAACTGGTGGGTGTGTGGAAAAGAACCTTGCAATGGTCTGACCCGAGATTGCAGGAATGATGAAAAACGCGTTCATTCCTTCTATTTTTTTAAGTTCCTGAGTTGGTGCAACCTTTACCTCTCCACTTATCTTCATCAGAGCACGGGATAGATTCATTGGCTTGCCTGTAAGATATGCCCCACCTCTATCTGCTGCAAACTCTCTGTATCGGGATATGGCCCTGATGATTAGAAAACTTAGAAACCAAACTATTCCTGCAACTATTAAAACCACAATTGTGCTACCTCCTTGTTGCTGTCTTCCACCATATCCTCCTCCCCACATTGTACTAAACATTGAAGACTGCATGAGAAACCACGCAATTGTAGAGAACAAGCTTGCAAGTGTTATGATTGTAACATCTCTGTTTCTTATATGAGTAAGTTCATGTGATAAAACACCTTCAAGTTCGTCTTTATCTAATATTTTTAAAATTCCAGAGCTTACTACAACTACAGAACTTCGCGGGCCTTTTCCAGTTGCAAATGCATTTGGAATATCACTTGTCATTACTCCAACCTTTGGTTTTGGAATGTTTGCTTTTTGGCATAAACTTTCTACTAATTGATGTAAGACTGGGTATTCTTCTTTAGATACAATTTTGGTTCCCGTGCTCCACAATACAATTCTATCCGAGAAGAACCATTGCGCACCAATCATCAAACCCGCAATCATTGAAATTGGAAGTATTCCTAATCCAAAGTACATGGCAATAAAACCCAAAAATGCCAAATAGATCAGCGTAAGGGCTAGGAAACTGATTGCCATTCTAAAAGTTAGTTCTAAATCTCGTTGCATGTTTGTCATATTATGGACTTGTTTCATAATTTAAAACTTGAGAATCAATTTTTAATAGAAATGACTTGATGTGTAAAGAATTGATTGGACCTTAGAGATTACTCTTATCCCAATGGCAATCGCAATTGCATCCTTTTTGGCATTTGACTCGCTTACAGTCAGAACACACATTTTGTTTCCAGAAGTGATCTCCATCCATGATATCTCACATATGTTTAGAACATCATTGCATAATAATCGTGATATTTGCGTCTTACATAGACGTCACCTGGCTCGTTAATATGACCATATATGCAAATAATGATAATTGTCAGACAATAATTCTCAGATAAACATACGAAGCACCACCTATGAGGATATTCCAAAGATTGTGGAATTGCAAGAAGTTTCTTTTCCACAAATGGCAATCGAAGGGATGATCTTCAAGAAACATCACTTGGAGAGTCATTTGAAAGTATTTCCTCAGGGTCAATTTGTTGCAGAATATGACGGACAAATTGTAGGCTCAGTAAGTGGCGTAATAGTCAAACTAGACCCCGAGTACAAGGAACACACTTGGGGGGAGGCTTGCGGTGGACCAGAATTTAGAAACCATGATCCTAAAGGTGATAGCCTTTATGGTGCTGATGTATCAACACATCCTGATTATCGTAGACTTGGAATTGCAACATTACTCTATGATGCAAGAAAGAATCTTTGCATTACATTAAATCTGAGGAGAATAATAGCAGGTGGAAGATTGTTCAACTATTGCGAATTTGTAGATAAAATGTCTCCTGAGGAATATGTCCAAAAAGTAATTGAAGGTGAAATTGATGAACCTGTGCTTGGCTTTCAACTAAAAAATGGATTCAAGTTTATCAAGATTTTAAAAAATTATCTTAAGGATAGTAGATCATTAGACTATGCTACTTTCATAGAATGGAAGAATCCTGACTATAAACAGGTGATTTGATTGATAATTGATTGTCATACTCATCTAAACCGATATGCCACTATAGAAAATATTCCACGCCTTGAAGACAGGGTGAAGAAATTACTTTTAGAAATGTCTAATCATGACGTAGATTATTCGCTAGTTCTCTCATCATACAAAGTAAGTGAAGAAAGACCATCCACACGACAGTTGATTGAAGCTACAAAAAAGTATGATAACATTGGTCTAGTTGCAGGATTTAGTATTGAAAATCATACCAGTGCTGATCTGAAACAATATCGCAAATGGATAAAAGAAGGTTTTGTGAAAGGACTCAAAATTTATTGTGGTTATGAACACTATTACCCATATGACAAGAGATATCAAAAAGTCTATGATACTTGTGTAGAATTTGGAATACCTGTGATGGTACATACTGGTGATACATTTTCTGAGAAAGGCAAGCTGAAATTTTCACACCCTCTTAATCTGGATGAAGTTGCAGTAGATAATCCAGAACTAAAAATTGTCATGTGCCATCTTGGAAATCCCTGGATTGAAGATTGTCAGGAAGTAGTATACAAAAATGATAATGTTTATGCCGATATGTCAGGCCTGGCAGTTGGTAAATTTGACCACTTTTTTGAAGAAATAATGGTAGAAAAAGTCGCAGAATTGATAAACTATGCCGGAGAACCGCGTTATCTACTATATGGCACTGATTGGCCAATCTCTGATATGGGTTCATACATTAATTTTGCTTTAAAATTAAAATTAAAGAAGGAATACAGGAACAAATTGATGTACCAGAACGCAAAAGATCTTTTTAATATCTAAAATTCAATTCTGGAAAAATTCTAGTTTGTTATATTTAGAAGATGTCTTTCTTGTCTATTTTTCTAATTGTAGTCTTCCAACGTTTCTTGCTGCGTTGAGACAAGTTTCGAATTAATTTACTACCTAGAGCATCGAAAACTTTTGAGAGATCCCATCCCATTTCAGTATAGTTGTATGTTCTGTATGGGCTGAATACTCTAACACTTACTTCGTAATGTGGCCTATTGCTAACTGGATTGTGTATTGTCTTAATAGATGCCTTGGCCTGTTCTACTTCAGGATATACTTTGGTAAGGTTTCTAATAATTTTATCAAACTTTGTCTTGACAATTTCTGCACTGCTGTAATCTTCTGGAAGGCCTACAATGAATAGCGGAACATCACTTGGTATTTTTGATTCAAGCAAGTTGATGATATCTTTGTAAGTGATTATTCCATGGACATGGTCCAATAATGTAAGCAAACAACATGATGAGTCATTCTTTAACATTGATTCTATTACAGTACTTAGTGGCGCGTTGGTGTTAAGATTTGGAATGCGGGTACTACCTAGATTTGATATGTCTTCTTGGTATTTCTTGTGTAGATTTAATCCTCTTAATCCCATTCCCAATCTTTCTGTAGGTTTTATTACTTGCAACAAGTGCATTGATGTCAACACTTGTGAAACTTTACCGCCTTTGATAACTGGAAGATGGTCAATTCTTTTTGTAATCATTAATCTTCTTGCAGTTGCAAGAGAATCAGTACTAGTTACAGTAATTGGGTCTGCAGTTAGTATGTTGTTTGCTGGAATCCATTTTAAATTCTGTTTGTGTAATAGTTCAACAATGTCTTTTCCATTGACTATTCCGACTATCTCATTTCCTTCTACTACTGGAACTGAGCGCATTCTGTAATGAGACAAAATTGCAGCTGCCTTTTCTATAGTATCATTTCTAGTCAATGGCTGGATCTTTCGTAATAATGGCTTTATCTTCATATTTTCAACATCTTTTACACCCAAAAGCTCACGTGCGCTTATTGTGAGAACGTCCTTACCGTCCATGCAAAATACCTCGTAAGAATCAGAATTTACCAAAACTCCGACTGTTTTAGATATGGAATAAGAAGTGTCTATAGTGGTTGCTTTCTTTAGTATCTTGTCTACCTTAAGATCACGAACTTCTTTCAAATGTGCATAGATGACTTGTGGCGAACTCATTTCTCATTTTGCTCCTTATTTCCTCCATAATAATCTAGGGCTATAAAAGTAAACCAGTTGGTTTTTGTCTGCGATAATCAGAGGTGATGATAAATCCCACGTATCTGAACTGATTATATGATCAGGACAAAAATTGCCAAAATTCTAGTGCCATTAGATGGTTCCAAGACATCGTTTAATGGACTTGATATGGCAATCTTTCTTGCAAGACAATGTGGTGCAATAATAACAGGTCTTCATGTAGTTTCAATTTATCCTCAGCATATGGGTGAACTTGTAACTCCTTTAAAGGCAAAACTTATTGCAAATGCAGAAAAATTTATGGAACAAGCCAAAGTAAAATCTGCACAAAATGGCATTGTATTTCGTCATAAAATTATCTACGGTGATGCTAAATCTGACATGCTTGATTTTATAAAACAGAACAAATTTGATCTTGTCGTTATCGGATCTAGGGGAATGGGAGGAATAAAAGAAGCATTCTTGGGAAGCGTTTCAAATGCAATTGTACACAAATCTCATGTACCAGTTCTTGTTGTAAAGTAACTGCTAATGATTTCTATAATTGGTGCAGGTCGTGTAGGATCTGCAATCGCATTTTTAGTTGGACAATCTGGACTAGATGACTTGGTAATTGTAAATAGATCAAAGAACAAGGCTCTTGGTGAGGCCTTGGATGTTAGCAACACGCTACCTGAAAAATCTCTCATATCTGTTATGGGAACTGATGATTTTTCCAAGATAAAAAATTCCGATGTAGTAATAATTACAGTAAGCGGCGGAGTTATCAAAGAAGACAGGGCTGAACTTTTACCATTTAATGTTCCAATTGTATCAGAAATATGTAAAAATCTTGCAAAGTACGCAGATGAGACAAAGGTGATAGTTGTAACTAATCCTATAGATGTACTTGCATACCAAATACTAGAACAAACTAAATTTCCAAGAGAGCGAGTTATTGGGATGGGTTCTAGCTTGGATTCAAGTAGATTTCGCTATCTTCTTGCAAAAGAATTGGGTGTAAAACAAGGGCAGATAGATGGATTAGTTATTGGTGAACACGGCTCTACGATGGTTCCACTTTTCTCAAACGCAAAATCTCAAGGTCAGAAAATAAATATTTCAGAGAAAAAAACTGATGAGATTACATCTGAATTAAAAAATTACTGGAAATATCTTGTTGCGTACAAAGAGGCATCGGTATTTGGGGCTGCAAAAAATACGTTTGATATTGCAAAATCAATCGTCGAAGGAAAAGATCTTCTTGCATCTGCTTCGGTGTATTTAGATGGGGAGTACGGGTTTAGTGGATTTTCCATGGGGGTTCCAGTTGTTTTTAGCAAAAATGGAGTAAAAGAAATATTACAATTACCTCTTGATGACAAAGAAACTAAACTCTTGAAGATATCTGCCAAAAAAATATCTGATGATATTAACACGTTGTCCACATGTTATCAATTTTGATACCCATTAACTATCTCCTGCATATCACAAATGAAATTTTGGAATTACCTTAAGTATGATGATTTTAGATATTATTTGTTGGCAGAATCTGTAATTAAAAAAATACTTGTACCAATAGATGGCTCAAAATATTCAAGAAAAGCACTTGTACATGCCATAGAAATTGCCAATAAATTCAAATCCAAATTATACTTGGTCACTGCTGTGGATACAAGTGATTTTCCTCCTGGAATGTTGCTTTCATTATTAAAAAAAGATACACGATTGGAAAAATCAATAGGAGAATTTGTTGTGGCTGCAAAATCTATTGCAAGAAAAGAACTACTTGCAGATGTGGCCATATGCAAATCAAAAGGCACATTGAACGCATATTATGACGTGGTGGCGGGAAACCCCGTTGAATCAATCTTAAAATTTGAACGTGGTGTGCATCCAGATCTTATTGTAATAGGCAGTAAAGGATTGCACGGTGTAGGTCAGGTAAAGGCACTTGGAAGTGTAAGCAGAAAAATATCTGAGCTTGCAAAATGCCCTGTCATGATTATACACTAATATCTTGATTAATTGACTTTTTAGATTTTAAAAGATGGTCTTACTCTGGCATAGAAAATTACTATTGCTAGTGTAGATATTGCAAATATTGATACTGATAATGATCCAAACTCTGGGACTGCCTGAGTTGCATTAGTTTGATTTCCGGCACCAGATACAGGTTGTGCGCTGGATGTAAACTCAAATGTTGTCTTGGAAGTTTTGTCTGCCCCACCATATGTCACATCAATTTCATAAGTTCCCATAGTTTTCCAGAGATCTCCGCCTGCAACTGCTTGGGTTGAATAGGTGTTATCTGGATTGGGGTTTGTTTGAGCGATATATACAATGTGCTGGGAACTGTCCTTGATGATAATCGATATTGGTATGCTGAGTTGGTCCGTTACAGTTCCTGATATCATAATTGTACTGCCGTCTGAATATGCTGGCTTGTCAGTAGTTACTGTAATAGGAGTCTGTGCAGCTGCTGTAAGAAATGAAACTGTAAAGAGTGTGATTGCTACAAGGTATATCTTTGAGGTTATTGCCAACAAACTAACCTTAATAATTTGATATTTAAGACTTGATGCTTTGTTTATCGTCTGAATACATTGTAGTGCAGTGCATTCCTGATCATTATAAGCAAAAATGAATGATTATACCGCATGCAAGTATTACTACAAGGAAAATTAGTTCAAGAGCCATCAACAAAGGATGCATATCTTGAAATCTTGGCAGACAAGTACTCGCGATGTATTTTGGAAGCCACGATGGAGTTGCCAAAATCTGCAATCGATCTAAGCAACGAGTGCGGAATACCGATCAGCACTGCGTACCGTAGAGTGCAATTACTACATGGCCACAAATTACTAGGAATATCTGGCTCGATAAACCAGGATGGGAAAAAGTACTTTCTCTACAAATCACGAGTAAAGTCAATAATGACATGCTTCAAAAACGGCTCTCTTGAAGTAGAAATTGTTCCTAATTCTGATTTAGAGAATTAGGAATTAACAAATTTTCATTTTATCATTGATAATCATGGTTGGAAATCATAAATTCATTTTAAATGCATTTTCAACTATACAATGTAGGTGGGAATTCAACTGAGTCAGTACACAACATCTGTTATTACATTATACCAAGAGCATACGATACACGATGCATTACATATGATGCAAAAAAATAGCATTAAACGAATTGTAATTGTTGAAAAAGATATCCCGATTGGAATTGTTACGGAAAGAGATATTGGAAATTTTCTAGAATCAGACAAGACTGCTCGAAATTTGGATGAAATTGCAATAAATGAAATAATGAGTAGAAACCTCGTAACAATATTTGCGGATCAGTCCGACATACTTTCTCAATGTGCGATAAGGATGGTTACCTTTCAAATCAGTTCTGCAATAATAATAAATGCCGATGGAAAATTGGTCGGAATAACTACAAAGTCTGATCTAGCACATAACTTTGCAATCAAGTATCCGCAGGCCTACAAAGTAAAGGATTACATGTCAAAAATAATAATGACTTGTAGAAAGACTGATTCTCTTTGCTTTGGGCTGGACATGTTAAATAAAAATAAAATCTCTAGGCTTGTCGTAACTGACAATGATGGAAAAGCAATGGGATTGATAACATATGACTCGTTTCTTAGAAACAGTGATTATTTCAAAAATCCTAGCAGAAACTATTTGCTCCCAGAAGACTCTGGTAAGGGGATGACTGTGAGCGATATCATTGATTTTGAGTTGATAACTGTAAGCTCTGAGGATGATCTGGCAAAAGCAGCTAATTTAATGATTGAATACAAAGTGAGTGGAATTCCAGTAGTTGATAAAAACGATGATCTAAAAGGTGTCATCAGCGCAACAGACATTGTAAAAGCATACACTGAGGTTGAGACTCATAAACGACTTGCAAAGAAGGACCCACATTTTACATGATGATATCAGTTGGGTCTAATAACGAGTAAAATTGCGGTTTGTAGGAAGGAAAAACAATGTCCATATCAAAGAATTCAGAAAATGAAGAACTTGCAAATCAGATATCTACCATACGAGAAACAATCAAGATTATACTCAAAAATGCAAAATATGGCTCAAATGAGAATCTCTTGAGGGATTTATCAAAAATAGATGGAATATCTTCACGAATGCAATCAAAAATAACCGATACACGTCACGTACAAAAATATAAAAAAATCCTAGTTCCATATGATGGGTCTAGTTTTTCAAAGAATGCATTAAGTGAATCACTTGAAATGGCAAAAGCATTTGGTTCAAAGATATACGTACTTTCTGTAATTGAGGTTGCATCAGATGTACCGCCAGGAGTTTTAAGTGATGTAGTAAATAAAAAACTCAACAAATTAAAACGTGAGATAAGTTTGCCAAAAAAATTCTCCACTCCGACCAAACTACAGCAACAAATCAACGAATGTACAAAACATGGAGTTGATGTACAAGTTGAGATTCTTATGGGAAGAGCTTCTAACTCTATACTAAAATTTGCAACGCAAACAAAAGCAGATCTAATAGTAATAGGTAGCCAAGGATTACATGGAATGAAAAAACTTGCAGCGCTTGGTAGTGTTAGTCGTAGAGTATCCGAAGAAGCCAAATGCCCTGTTATGATAATTAGATAATTCATTATCTGCCATTTATACTGCTCACAAACAAAACAAATTCTATCCGGGTTATTTTTAATTATCATTACTGAGATTTGCCTTGACCGTTTAATACAAACAATTTGTAATCTGAACATATGCCCAGTCGTTATGTTGTCATTGGTATTGTTGTAGGTGTTTTTATTGCAGGTCTGGCTGTGGGAAATATGATTTCGCAACCGTCCAATCACCCACCCATGATGCAAAATTCACCTGTTCCAGGTCCTATGGGATGGATTGACCCAAGCCTTCCAAATAATTGGATGAATAGCATGATGTCAAACCCTGACACAATGAAAAATTGGGTAAATGTAATGCAAAAAAATCCTCAGTTTATGAACAAATTTATGACAAATATGATGGCTAGTTCTGATTTTAGACAGCAGTACATGGGACCATGGATGATGACGCAATATGGAGGCCCCATGCATGATATGATGACAAGTTTGACATCTGCACAAAATACTACCTTTTACCAACACATGATAATCAAGGCAGACAAAGTCTCCATAGTAAATGGAGCATGGCAAATCAATACCACAGAATCATACCATCCTACTATTATCCAGGTAAATACTGGCACAACTATAACATGGACAAATGATGATACTATAATTCATACAGTAACGGACATTGCTGGAAAATTTGATTCAGATTTGATTCAACCCGGAGCAGGTTGGCAATATGCGTTCTATAATGAAGGAAAGTACAATTACTTTTGCACAATCCATCCTTGGATGAAAGGACTCGTAATTGTAACTTGAGCGATAATTCTAATATGTTTTATAAAATTATTTTAAAATAAATTAATTATGTTGTGGATACTAACTATCCTTCAGAAGCTGACTTTCCACCATCAACATTAAGGATTACACCCGAAATCCATTTTGCCTCGTCTGATGCAAGATATACAACTGCATTTGCAACATCTTCTGGTTCTCCAATTCTGTTTATTGGCTGTCTGTTTTCTAGGACCTTTCTTGCTTCTGGATAATCAAGATATGATTTTATCATTCCTGCATTGACAATTCCTGGATTGACACAATTGCAACGAATATTTCGTCTTGCATATTCTACTGCTAGTCCTTTAGTGAACATGTTGATTGCAGCTTTTGTTGTACAGTATACCGTCAAGTGAACTTTTGGTATTGCTCGTTCTGCTGAAATTGAACCTATGTTGATTATAGAACCTCCATCTTTATTTTCAAGCATCTTTACTATGACAGATTTTGTTATCCTAAATGTACCAAACAAGTTGGTATTGATTAGAGAGTGCCAAGCTTCTTCTGACATCTCATGAAAATGTATTGGATCGCTAATTGCTCCTGCGTTGTTGACTAAAATATCGATTTTCCTATAATGATCAGTTATCTGTTTTACTGTTTGAATAACCTGTGCTTCATTTGTAATATCACATGGGATTGCAACTGTTTTTGAAGCATGGTCTTTGATTGTGATCCTTGCCTTTTCTAGCTTGGCCATGTCCCTTCCTAACATAACTACATTGGCTCCTTCTTGGACCAATTTCTTACAAATTTCTAACCCAATGTCACTAGAGGCACCAGTGACTATGGCTACTTTGTCGTTTAGTCGCATATTCTGTATTTGGAATTGTACTATATGAATAATTAAGTTCTCAGTTTTATCCATGGAGGAAATACACGATCAAGTCTAAAACACGCCTAGATCTGTCGTATTAACGAACAATGATTACTGGACATTTTGCAAGTTCTGAAACTTTTCTACTCACACTTCCAAGCGTCTTTATCTTTGAAACTCCTGAAAGGCCCTTGCTTCCTATGATTACAAGATCAATATCATGATCTTGAGTAAACTTTAATAATTTTCCAGTAATGTCTCCTTCTAAAACAAATCCCTTTACGATTACTCCTGAATCTACATAGTCTTTTTGTATTTTTTGAAGGTATGATTCAATTGAGGTCTTGACTGTACTCTTTATCTGATCTAGCGTCTTTCTTGTGTTTTTTGAATGAATCTGACCAGGTGGACTAACTGCACTAACATCTATGACATTTACCAGATGTAATGCTGAATCAAATGCGCTTGCCATGTTGACCGCCATCTTTAGTGCCTTTTGAGAATGTACTGAGCCATCATATGGAACTAGGATGTTGTTGTATAATTTACCCATGACTCATTTTTGACATTGCTGGGAATTAAATCCGTTTATCAATTTCATCTATGATAACGTGAATGTTTCTTATGCATATGTGTCAACTTGATTAATTATCATTCATGATAATCTGTGGCAGGCTTCAAATATTTTATAATGTAATTTATAATTTCATGAACTTCCAACTGATTATCAATTCTTTGAATTGTTGGATGGGTTTAATCAGAATATGAATAAAGATACCACACAACAAATGCCACGAGATGTGGTGTGTACATGTAAAACATGTAACCATGGTATAGCTAGAGATTGTATCAAACTCAAGTGTGTTTGTTGCAAAGATGAAGATCATATGATGATATTGGATGGCATGGTTGGGTATGGGTAGATTCACAAAAAGTGAAAATGATTCTACATTTGTAGAGATACAACTTGGGTTGGTTAAATTGGAGGGAAATCTTTCAATACCGAAAAATTCTATTGGCGTTGTACTCTTTGCACATGGTAGTGGTAGGATGAGTCCAAGAAATCGTTTTGTCGCAAGCGAATTAAATCAAAGGGGAATTGCCACGTTGTTATTTGACTTGTTGACTAGGGAAGAGGAGGAAGTAGATATGCAAACTACACATTTGAGATTTGATATTCCGCTACTCTCACAAAGATTGGTTGAAACTACTGACTGGTTTCTAAAAATTTCCAAGAACACACACCTGAATGTAGGATATTTTGGCGCAAGTACTGGTGCAGCTGCAGCATTGGTAGCAGCTGCTGAGAGGCCTGGCATAGTCAAGGCAGTGGTATCAAGAGGTGGAAGACCAGATCTTGCCGGGTCAAGTCTGGGCTCTGTAAAATGTCCAACATTACTTCTAGTGGGAGGCTATGATGATGTTGTAATAGATTTAAACAAACAGGCAATGGCCAAATTAAAATCTGACAAGAAATTAATCATCATCCCTGAAGCCACACATCTTTTTGAAGAACCGGGAAAACTAGAACAAGTGGCACAATATGCAAGCAACTGGTTTTTACAATATCTTGGAGAGGCTAATTGATATTCAAAGATAGAATAGATGCTGCACAAAAACTTGCAAAGAAACTAGAATGGATAAAAAAAGAAAATCCAATAATCTTGGCAATTCCACGTGGGGGGGTAGTGACAGGAGATGTGATTGCAAAAATCTTGGGACTCTCACTTGATGTTATAGTTTCACGTAAAGTAGGAGCGCCATACAATCCAGAACTTGCAATAGGGGCAGTAGCACATGACGGTAGTTTTTTTCCAAACTCTGAACTGATAAACACATTGGGCATTCCAAAAAGTTATCTTGATGAAAAAATTGCCGAGCAAATGGAAGAGATCAATCACCGACTGGTGAAATTTAGAGGAAGAACTGACTATGATCTAAAAAACAAGACCGTTGTTCTTGTTGATGACGGTATTGCCACTGGTGCGACAGTCTTTGTTGCATTAGAATGGATAAAAAAACAGAATCCAAAGAGAGTCATCGTAGCAATTCCTGTAGGGCCAAGAGATACAATTGAGAAACTGTCAAAAATGGCTGAAGTTGTTGTATTGGATGCTCCTGAAGTCTTTGGTGCAGTTGGAGAGTTTTACCAATCTTTTGATCAAGTTGAAGATTACCAGGTGGCAGAAATCATGAGTAGTTATGGATTTAGGCCAACGAGTCTCAAGTAATTCCGCCATTTGTTTTCAAACAATATTAACAATTAAACCAAATATGCAATAGATGTCAAAATCCGGATTATTGAAAATAAAATCATTTTTCAAGATCTTGGGACCGGGATTGATAACGGGAGCTGCAGATGATGATCCTTCTGGAATTGCGACCTATTCCCAAGCCGGTGCACAATTTGGTTTTACTACTCTGTGGATGGCATTATTTCAGTTTCCAATGATGGTTGTAATTCAGGAGATGTGTGCACGCATTGGACTTGTTACTGGAAGCGGCTTGTCAGGCATTATAAAAAAAAGATATTCAAAAAAAATAATCTACCCAATCATCAGTCTGCTTTTAATTGCAAATACTATCAACATTGGCGCCGATATTGGTGCAATGTCGGCATCAGTAAAACTTGTTTTTCCACATTTGCCAATAGTTGCTGTAACTATACTTTTCACTGCCCTTGTTATTTGTGCAGAAATTTTCATACCTTATAGGAAATATGTTACTATACTCAAGTATCTGGCTCTGAGCTTGCTTGCTTACATGGTTACTGCAATAATTGTAGGAGGCAATTGGACTGAAATTCTAGTGGCAAGCGTAATTCCTCATTTTGAGTTTACCCCAGCTTTTGCAATGTTGTTTGTTGCAATATTTGGTACTACCATATCACCATATCTGTTTTTTTGGCAAACATCTGAAGAAGCTGAGGAGGACGTTACAAAAAATAAGATAAAAAATATCGGCGAGGGTACACCAAAAATTCGAAATAAAGAAATCAAGACGATGAGAAAAGATGTTGTAATTGGAATGGCATTTTCCCAAATGGTAATGTGGTTTATAATAGTAACAACAGCGGGAACACTTCATATGCATGGCATAACCGATATTGCTACTGCAGATCAGGCAGCAAAGGCACTTGAGCCTCTGGTGAAAACATTTCCTCATTCTGGAGAATTGGCAAAAATTATTTTTGCTTTAGGAGTAATTGGTGTAGGGATGCTTGCAATCCCGGTACTTGCAGGTTCGTCGGCATATGCCTTATCGGAGCAATTTGGATGGAAGCAAGGCCTGAGTAAAAAATTCAGACAAGCCAAGGGATTTTACTTGATTATAGCAGCATCAACTGTAATAGGTCTCTGGATAAATTTTGCCAATGTTGATCCGATAAAAGCTCTGATATATGCAGCCGTAATCAATGGCGTGATTGCTGTTCCACTTCTTGTTCTAATTGTAAAAATTGGCAATGATAAGAAAATACTTGAGGGTAGAACCAACGGAAAGATATCTAATATCGTTGGTTGGATTACTGTTGTAGTTATGGGATTCGCGGCGGCAGTCATGTTTCTAACATGGCTGAAATGAATGGACCTGTTTTTTTTATGAAAAAATTTCAATGACTAGTCTATCAACAAAATACTATCTTGCGCGTAATGCATTTAGTATAACACTAACGTCAAGAACTTCTTGAAGTAATGCTCCCATAGCTGGAGGGAGGTGTCCGAACATTGCTATGCCCATAAAGAGAAAGCTGCCCCCCAGACCAACAAAGATGCTTTGTTTTGCAACAGAGATTGTTCTTTTGCCAATCTCAATTGTATCTACAACCTTTGAAACGCTATCCTCTAACAATACTATATCTGCAGCTTCTGCAGAGATGGCAGTTCCCTTTGCACCCATTGCAATTCCAACAGTTGATGCTGCCAAAGCTGGAGCATCATTAATTCCGTCTCCCACCATTATTACATTTTCATATTCCTGTCTTAGTTTTTTTACTGCGATTACTTTTTCTTCCGGAACAAGTTCTGCCTCATAATCTGTAATACCTGCCTGTTCCGCAATGTTTCGTGCATTATTTTTGATATCACCTGTAAGCAAAACAGTTTTCTTTATTCCAATAGTTTTTAGTCTCTGAATCATGGCTTTCACGTCTGGTCGTATTTCATCACCGAATACAATTGCCCCTGATAGTTTTCCATTTAGTGCAACAAACGCAATCATTCTTCCATCCTGTTGCATCTCGTTTGCTGCAGAGTTTACTCCATCAAAAATGTCTGCCCCTGAATTTGCAAATATGCTAGGAGCTCCTATCATTATGTGATCTTCGCCTATTCTTCCTTCTACCCCTGCGCCAGATATTTCACGAAAGTTTTCTGGTACTAGTAATTTCTCAAACTTTTCTTTTCCTTTTTGGACTATCATTGCAGCAATTGGGTGAGATGAAAGCTGCTCAAGGCTTGCAGCTTTTAACAAAATCTCATCACAAGATCTTCCATCAAATGAGATTATTCTCTCAACGGCTGGAGTTCCAAATGTAATAGTTCCAGTTTTGTCAAATACTGCAACTTGAGTTTTTGCTACTTGTTCAATGCCTGCACCGGTCTTGATTATAATTCCAGTTTTTGCAGCCCTGTTTATTCCACTGATTATTGCAACAGGTGTAGCAAAGATGAGTGAACAAGGAGTTGCTACAACTAGCACTGACAAAATTGTTTCAAAATTGTTGGTAATCAGCCATCCCGTTGCACTTACTACAAGTGTAAGGGGTGTGAACCAAACTGCATACTTGTCTGCCAGTCTCTGAATTGGTGCCTTTTCCTGCTGTGCTTTTTTTACAAGTTTTACAATTTTTGAATATTGACTCTCATCACTTTTTCTTGCAGCTATTATGTCAAATGCATCCCCAATGTTTATTGTTCCACTAAATACTTGTTCTCCACAAGTTTTTGTTTTTGGTAATGGTTCTCCAGTTAATGATGCTTCATCAATACGTGCTTGCAAACTCAACACCTCGCCATCAACTGGTATCAAATCTCCGGGTCTGATGACCAAAATGTCTCCTATATCTATTTGAGATACCTGAATTTCCTCTATACTATGATCTTTTTTTCTATGTGCAATCCTTGGTGCTCTTGATAGTAAATTGTCAAGTGATGATGAAGCTCGTCTGTATGCATAATCTTCTAATGCCTTTCCGCCTGATTGCATCAAGACAATTATCACACCTGGAAATGCGTCATTGAGTATGATGGATACAATGATTGCAAGCATCGCAACAATGTCTGCAACAAAATGTTTGTGTAACATTTCACGGACAGTTTGCCAAACTACAGGGATTCCTCCCCCTATTAGAGTAACAAACCATATGATTTTTCCTGCTTGTTCTTCATGAGATATTTGTAATATTCCACCTATGAATAGTCCTATGAGAGTAATAACTGGAACTGGATAATGCTTTACAAACCAGGCCATCTGGGGCGTTCTCTCTTTTTCAGATTGCATTTGTAATTTCTGTCTATTCAAAAATTAAAACCACGCTGTTACTATCAAACATGATAATCATATAGTTATCATTTCAATGGTGAGATTTTGTTGAAGTTGATTTTCTAAAGTATGATCTTAGTGACGTTTGGTTAGTTTCTGAATTTCTTGTGTCACTAGGGGCAAAAATGCTCCTACATCGGTTACTATGCCAAGTGCCTGCCATGTACCCCTATCCATAAGCTTTGTTACAGTTGGCTGACTGATGTCTACTACAATTACTTTGACGTCAGCAGGTAGCATGTTCCCTGTGGCAATCGAATGGAGCATTGTTGAAACCATGATGACAAGTTTTGCATCCTTTACTATTTCCTTGTATTTTCGCTGTGCTACAGTCATATCGGTAATCACATCTGGTAGTGGGCCATCGTCTCTTAGCGAGCCTGCAAGTACAAACGGAATTTTATTTTTTACACATTCATACATTATGCCTTTTGTCAATATTTTTTTTTCTACCATCTTTGGAATTGATCCAGCTTTGAAGACTGAATTTATTGCCTGCATGTGATTTCTATGTCCTCTTACTGCAAGTGTACCGTCTTGTACATTCATTCCAAGTGATGTACCTAGAGTTGAATATTCTATATCATGAACTGCAAGTGCATTTCCTGCAAGAACTGCATTGATAAATCCAGTTCTTATCAACATTGCAATGGAATCAGATGCGCCGGTGTGTACAATTGCAGGCCCTCCTACCAGAACAATTTTTCCGCCTTGCTTCTTTATTCTGTAAATGTCTTCTGCAACTTTTCGTGCAATATGTTGAGTAGGTCTCTCACTTGAGCTACCACTGCTCATGAATTGAAATAGGTTAACCCCTTCTCTTGGTCTTTCAGGTGGAGTGACACGGATTCCTTTTTCTCCTACAATTATCTTGTCTCCTTTTTTTACCTCTCGGATTGGGGTGCAAAATGCCCTGTTTTCTTTAACAATGATGCATTTATCCATCATCATGTTTTCTACCTTGATCCATTTTCCCTTGTAAAATATTTCGGTGTGATTGTTAGTAGTACTGTAAAAATCATCTGGCATTACCATGTCTTTTTGCGCAAGTTTTAGCGAGATAGATTGCTCAATCTTAGATGTTGCGCCCTCGCGGTATATTGCTTCTAGAATTTTATCAAGGTGCGCTTGTGATTGACCCTGAATTGTAAGTTTTGCATAACTTGCATCTTTTTTATGCTTTCCCACCTTGAACTCTTGTACTTGAAACTCGCCCTTGAGGTCCATGATGACATCGAAAATTTTGGTTAGTATCATGGAATCAATGAGATGACCTTTTACCTCTATCTCATGGGTGAATTTCTTTACCATTTCCTAAGATTCCGTATTTGTACTAATTTAATCTTGGTGTCAATTATTTGTCAACAGACTCGAAAATAAAATCATTAAACTGGAAGAACCACATCACCTTTGTGCTCTTCGATATTATCAGATTTTATTCTTGTAACAATGGCGTCCTTGCGTTCCGCATTAAGACCTCTAACAAGTGCTTTTGAAATTCCATTTTTATCACAAATTACTATCATATATCCAGTAGAATCTGACAGCACATATCCTCCCGTATTACTTAGAACGGCGTAGAGATTTTCCTCGCCTACTGGTTCCCACACATTGGTCTTGTTATCTCTTAGTGCTAAAGCAGGCATTGCTTGATCATTACACAACTTGTTGAGATATTCACGTGATTCTTTGACTCTTTTCTCACCCATTTTTAGTGCAACAAAATACTGCATGATTGAAAAATCAATTCTAGTTATTTATACGATAGTGTGTCAAGTATGTCCAAAAGTTCTTTTGATTTTATCTCTTTTTTTGCCGAGTCTACAAACAAACTTAATTTTTCATTTGAAAATCCTTCTGAAGAGTATTTTGCAGCTTGGATGGCCATCTCTAGCTTGTCAATTTCATGTAAAAGGATAGATTCCTTTGTATCTGCCTGCATGTACTCTTGCCATATCTTGTCATATTGTTCTGCAAGATTGCCTGGCAGTTTGGAGAAAATCTCTTTCATGGCATCGTCTTCGGATATTTTCTTGTTCTCCTTTGAGATTTCTTCTGGCATAAAATCCCCTGTGATTGATTCGGCTAGATCATGAAGAAGTGCCATTTTAAGAATTTTTTCTGTATCTAGTTTATGCGAGTCTGACAAAACCATTGCCATGATTGCAGTGATGTAAGAATGGTCTGCTACTGACTCGGGATGTTCAATACCTACTTTACTTATCCATCCTTTGCGTGGTACTCTTTTGAGTTCTGATGCTAGATAGAAAAAGTCAAACAATACAAGTAATCATTCTCTTTGCCACCTGTTTTAATCTTTGAGTCTATTTGCCAGTTTTAAAATGTCAATATATTCAAACAAGATTAAAATGACAAGAATCACTAGCATGTAACTGTGAAAATTTATACTAAAACTGGTGATGATGGAACTACTGGACTAATTGGAAACAAGCGTGTAAAAAAATCAAACCCACGAATTGCAACTTATGGCATAGTAGATGAGCTTAATGCAGCTATTGGAATTATCCTCTCATCGAAATTAGGAAAAGACATTCGTAATTTGTTGACTAGAATACAAAACGACTTGTTTGTAGTTGGTGCAGATCTTGCAAATCCAAACTTGGATAACAAATCTAGTCGAGTTACATCTGAAATGGTATTGTTTCTTGAAAAAGAGATTGACAAATTGGAGGAAAAACTATCTCCGATAACTTTTTTCATTCTGCCTGGAGGAGATTTGATTGCATCTAGGATTCATCTGGCAAGGGCAATCTGTAGAAGAGCTGAGATTAATGTCGTAAAATTGTCAGAGGTAGACAAGATCAACAATGAATGTTTGATCTACATGAATAGATTGTCTGATCTTCTTTTTGTGATAGCCCGAACAATAAATAAAAGAAAAAAAATTTCTGATGTTGCTTGGAAAAAATAGGAGAGACACACTTTAATTCCCGAATACTTTGAGAATCAAACGTGCCGCCGTAGCTCAGCCCGGGAGAGCACTCGGCTGAAGACCGAGCTGTCGCATGTTCAAGTCTTGCCGGCGGCACCTTTGCTTTTACTAAATACTACTGCGGATTTATAGCATATTTCTTAAATAATTATGAATTTGCCTCATTTCTAAATCTGAATCTATAATACACTTTCTTATCACATCCGTCGCAATACCAATTCTTGCCAGACCACAAATGATCATCATGCAATTATTAAAAAAATCAAGAATCTCAAGTAAACTCTAATTATAAAACACCTGTGAATATTGGTGTATTTCTATGGTACGTGTATAAAAAACCCTAGTGGCGCGATTATAAGACAAGTTTAAAAGGACGATGTTACGTGTTTGATAATCGTCTTATGACAAAGGACAAGAAAAAACTAGCAAAAAAGCCTGCTAAGAAGGTCGTAGCTCCAAAAAAGGAACCAGCTAAGAAGGTAACTCCAAAAAAGGAACCAGCTAAGAAGGTAGCTCCAAAGGGTAAGGTAAAAGAAAAGACCAAACTCAAAGAAGACATAGTTCAGGAAGATGATGGCATCATAGTCGTTGAAGATGACACTGGTCTTGACAAGGAAGCAGAGCTTGAAGCAAGAAAGGCATACCTAGAAGAAGCCCGCTCGCAAGAAGCAAGCGACGATTAGGCATTATTTCATAATTTTTCAACATAACGCTTATCCATGATTACTTTATTACAGGAAACATGCGATCTCTTTGTTTGATCTCTGTAAAACCTGGCAAAGTTGATACAGTAATAGCATTTCTGAAAAAGGCAAGAAAAATTGTCAAAGAAATTATGGTTGTAACAGGAAGGGCAGATGTTGCAGTTGTGCTACAAGGAACGATTGAAGAGATTAACAATGTAGTAATAGACTTTAAGAAAATAAAGGAAATTGTTTCAACAGAGACTTTGATTGAAGTGGAGGTAGATATGGGTTGGTCAAAGCCGTAGTTCTAGTCAAATCTCCAAAAAAATTGATAGCCGCACGACTCCGTATGGTAAAATCCGTCTATGATTCTTTTCCAGTGAGTGGTCAATTTGATGCCGTTGCATTGATCGAAGTCAAGGAATTATCCCAGATAAAGGACGTCACGAATGATATTCACAGTATCAAGGGCGTAGAGCGTACAGAGACGCTTGTACAAGTAGTATAAGGTACCAAAATCCTTTAACACCTCCATGTATTTACTTTGAGTATGAATATCAGACACCTTGGCAGCGTAATCATCGCAGTTTCAGACATTGCAAAATCTCTGAAATTTTACCATGAGGTAATTGGATTGCCAATTAAGAATTCCCGAGAAAATTGGGTGGAGTTGGCAAAAGAGGGTGCAACGGTAATACTCCATCCTGCAATCAAGGCCATTAACACTGGAACGTCCGTTGAAAATGGTATTGTTGTAGGACTTGTTGTAGGCGATATAGAATCTGCAGTAAAAGAACTCAAATCGAAAAATGTCCCAATTTACAGAGACATTATTTCACACAAGGCAGGCAAAAACTGTATTGTGTTAGACCCAGACAAATACATGGTGTCATTATTTGAGCCCTCATTTGATGATGGTGCAGAACAAGCACGTGGTTTCCACGGATTTGCTCCACTCTAAATAATTTTTTTAATTTTTAACATTATTTTAACTACGACATCTGGAGATGTATTCTTGTATATTGAGATGTAGTAAATTCCTTCTTTTCTTTGAAATGCAATTACCGTGACTTTTTCATGTCTGAAAACTACGTGGTCCATCTTTCCAAGGGCTGAACTTGCTTTATTTCGCATTGTCAATAAAGTTGAAACAAGAAAGAATTCATTTCTTGCAGATTCTCTAGATAATAAAGTAGTAAGTCCTGGTCTTAAAATTCCTGTAAGTGTAGTCCCGTATTCATTTACCAACCCAACATATCTTATTGATTTTGATATTTCTAAAATACTCTGACACTTTTTCCTATATTGAATAATCTGTTCCTTCCATTTTTGAACTGGTGTCTTTTGCATGTTAATTATAGAATGTTTAGGCTTTAAAAAGTAAGAGGTTACTTTTTCTTTTCTTTATCAAGACCTGCTTTTAACGAAAGATTTTCTTGTCGCAATTTTTCATTTTCTTCTTTTAGCATATCTACTGGCTGCATCTTTGAATGCATTGGGTGTCCTGGCATGAATGAATTGGGTGTCATGTTAAACAAGCCTGCCGCATATCTCTGAAACATTGTATGATACCCTGTAAGCTTGCCCATCATCATGTCGGAATCGTGAACTATCTGGTCTTTTATTCTTCCAGCATTGGCAATTCCTAATGGGGGGTTTGCACGTGGTGGTAATCGTGGAAATGCAAACGGCGAATTCATCATATCAAATGGTTGCCCAAAGGTTTCCATGATTCTTCTTGCATCATAATGCCACATGAGTAGAATTCTTGCTGTCCTCTATTTCATGTTTACTCACAAAATCACGCGTTAGATATAGAAAAGTGTCAAGTGTCAGTAATTTTTTATCAAATTCCGTTGATCGCTGATCCTTATAGAATGGCCTGATCGATAGCAGATTAATGTCAAAAACAATATCAATGCATTGTATAAAATGTAAAAAAAATATTAATTCTACAGATTTATACAAAATTATAATGTATATTGTAGACCAAAAATTTACAGATCATCACTATGAACATGTAGAGTGTCCTGACAGATTTACTGTCTAAACGTGTAATGCATAAACGTGGTATGTCTTTCCAGTCTTCTTGTCTTGGTATGACCAGCGGTTATCTGGCCACTCTACCGATTCAAAGAGATTTTTCAATTTGGGATGGAGTTTTTCATATATGTCATTTCCAACTAGAATTTGATTTGGTTTTGAAAGGGCAGTAATCTTTGCAGCAATACTTACTGAAGGACCTAAAATGTCAACATGCGATCTTGCTTCATCGGAACCATACCTAACTATTACGTTCTCTCCAAAGTCCATCCCAATCTTTACCCGCAATTCTGGATAATCATATTCACTAAGGATTGGATTTATTCCTCTTTCAATTATATCAATCATGGTCTTTGCACAGTTTACGGCGTTATCTGCCATCACTAGAGTACCTTCCTCTGCAACAAAATATCCTATTACAGCGTCTCCTACATACTTTAAGACATACCCTCCATGGTGACGTATGACTGAACGCATCTCTTGTGAGAATGAACTTATTATGATTCCAAGTTTTTCTGGTGGAAGTTGTAATGCCATATCCGTTGAACCAACAAGATCTACGAACATGACTATCATGTGTATCTTCTGTGATACGTGATTACGAAGAAACGTGTCAGATTCGTCTACTGAATAATCATACTCGTATCCTTTCTTAAGTGAACTCCATACTCTTTTCTGTGTCTCCTTGATGAGGCTCTCAGAATCCAAGGCACCAGACTTGCCTCCTCCTAACATCATATCTACGAAGCTCTCTGTGGGCAGATCTTTTGGTGGATTTTTGGTATTTTCACTCATTATTGCTCACTCTAATGGGAAATTGACACCGCATACAGGACATACTCCTCTTTCTCCTTTGTATTTTATATCAAAGTATTGTATGATTTCTACATCACAATTCCAGCACACTATCTTCTTAAAGGAGGGTTTTACCATTTCTCCTTACTACCATGATGAAACTGGCTTTATTGCGTATTTAAATTACCTATCGATTTTATGTGGATGTTTTTATAGATAATTAGTGCAAATCCCCACAAGCAATCCAGATCCTTTTATAAAATCAATGAGTGACAAGGCAGAAACTGCGCGTACTTTATTTCAAGAGCATATTGCAAATCTTACAAAAAAAGTGCCTCTAAAGGTAATGCTGGGGGATGGTACAGTAACAGACCAAGAATCATTTGATCCTGCACTAGTTAGAAAGTTCTTTGATGAATTCCTTAATACAATTCCAGAATGGAGTAATCAGGGCGTTTCTGCAACTGCAGAGAAAGATCTTCGAAGAAGTTTTATAAAATTTGAGATAAAGGAAGGAAACTATCTTCTTTCAGGACACATGTCATTGCAATACCATGCATTGTTGTTCTATAAACTTGACCACAGAGTAATTGAGATTCAAAAAGAACTCTCAGAAATATCGGACATGATTGCAAAGCTTCAGGTAAAGGTGGGACCAGAAAATGACAAGATAGTTGAAGAAAAACTCAAACAGCAAGGATACCAGTCAATGGACGACCAAAAATTATTTGAAGTGTTATTTAATCGTGAAGATATTACGCAGGATATTATTCAATCAATCGAAGTATCGCATGCCGAACACACAAAACTTGTTTCAAACAGAGATAGATTATTTGGCGAGCTTGATAATATGCTAATTGAAATATATCACACAACGTCTGTTATGATTGATGAGAACAGAATGATCGCAGCAGAAGAAGGATGTCTTTGTAACTTTAATTTAGAATATCTAAAAAACAACATACGACAAGGAAACATAAATCTATACAGAATATCAGAGCAGACCAAGACAAACTTGCTTGTACAGATGGATAATGTCATAAAAGTTCTAAAAAATTAAAAAAATTGTTTATATGACTGTATTTTTTAAAAGTAGCGTAATTTAGTCAAGGGACTGAACTGTATCATCGACGCCAGAGTTTGGGGAGTTGACGCCAGGTGACACAGCATACCCCTTGACTTAGATCTGTGTTCTAATCCTGATATTATTTAGCCCTTTCC
>QYPM01000031.1 GCA_007280465.1 Nitrosopumilales archaeon | reverse complement strand
TTTCAAAACTTTGGTTACAATCACCTGATTTTCATGCCATTCAAAAACTCCGTGTAATCCCCATCTCTTCCAAGAAGGTAATTCGGTTAGAGTCATGAGTAGAGTAGAAAATAATCCTCCAACAAAACCCAACAAAAATGAATACACATCTGGGTGGTTCAATATGCAATTCACACACTGGCGAACTATTCTATCTTACTCTTGTAGAAAATTTGTCATATGAAAAACTAAATCTGATAAATGCCTACTCACGATTTTAATGAAAAGTGTCATCCGTCCTTGAGTGGACCTTGGCAATTTCCTAGTAATAACATGCCAACGCATTCACTACCTTTCCCTCTATTGCCACCGTCGTTCATTTCTGGAATCTGTTTTTCGCAGGTTCTTCCCTATCAGAAATGTTCGAACACCGCTTGGAAAGAAAATCAAGTCCTTACCTGAAGTTCTTTTCTGTCAAGCGAGTCTTCACATTTGTCGATCGGATGACAGCATAACATACAGCACCACGGAATAAAAAGTAGATCTATATAGAGTCGGTATGTCTAAATGAATTATACATTATTACAAATTTTATTATTACATCATTGAATCTTTTTTGCATCAAGTGATTTTCTTCTCTCCTCGGTACAAAATTTCATTTGTTCCATAGTGTGTTCTTTTACAGGCCTTGAACACATTGCACATGTGGGAGTAATTTCTATTGGCTTTCTTTCAAACTTCATAATATTCAGGATCTTGATAGTCTGATTCTAACATCAATAAATTATTTTTGTTCGTTGACTGGTCTAGTTGTATAATAGACCGCAAGATTAGGCCCGAAATACCCAGGTGTGATGTAAGAAATGCTGCTGCCTCTTCTATTGCATTAGCACCCCTCCAGCCTTCATCATATGTCATTTCTATAATCCCCTTGTCTGTCTCGACAAGTGCTGTAATTAGTGAATAAGGCCCAAGGGCATCATCCTTTTTTTGAATATACAGGTTTAGAGTTACACTTTTTACAATATGGCCTTGCTCCAAAAATTTTCCGCCAGTCATTAGTACAACTGTCTTGTCAGGTTCCCGGTCTATTCTCTTATGGTCTACAACTTCGATTACCTTTTTCATATGATAATTAGGTGACCAATCTAGATAATCTTTACAGATTCGTAGTTATTTTGAAACTTATCTGATGCTACTTTTCATCGTCAATTGTTCCGCCTTGGCCATAAAGTACAGGTATCGATATAGTACTTGTGACATGTGGAACAGTTCTTACTTTGCTTATGGTGGAATCAACTTTTGTCACACCATCCGCTGCAATTTTAACAAAGATATCGTATTTGCCCATGATTCCGTTCACTTCAACTATGTTTGGCAATTCTTTGATTTTTTGAATTACCTCTTTTTCATTTCCTGGAATACATGTTGCAAGAATGTATGTAATCATATGCCCTCTTGAGTAAAATCTGATGTTAAATATCTTCTGAAAAATATCATCTCTAAACCAATTTGTTAGATTGTTTCAACATAGCATAGTATCATCATATAACCAGAACATCAAACGTGAAAATAAAGCACAATTCTACAGATGAACTAATAAAAATGTCAGAAACAGTACGAGAGGAGATTACACATGATGTCATGGAAACCTTTGGAATAGATTTGTCCCACCAGGAACTTGTTCATCATGATAGAACAAAACCAGTATGGACCCAGCAGATTCAGGATAACAAGTCTTTAAAAATTGAACTAGATTCATTTCTAAATCTAGTTAAAAATAACGTAGAACGGTTACCAGAAATGATACAATTTGAGAAAGATCATCCGTCATCAGATATATCCAACCATTCTCAAGATTCAATCTCATATGATCTAGAATTTTTATGGATATGCGAGTCTCATGTGAAAAAGTTTGAAAATGAAAAATATCTCTCAGAAAAAGAGATTACCAAATATTATGCAAAAATTCAGCAGCTAAAGGATGCCATAAGGGGCATAACTATAGGTCAAAGCTTGTAGAACTAGTAAAAAACTAGAAGAAAATCTTACAAGTTCTAGACAACACTACTACTGCTATTATGGAAATGGAGATGGCTAGTCCTGCCAATGGGCCAAATTCTGGAATTACAAATGTGCCAGATAATTCGAGTTCTTTAGAGCCTGCAGGTATAGGGCAATCAAGTATTCGAATAGTATCAGTTTCACTTTGAGCACATAAGATTCTGTTTCCATCAGTCATTAGTATAATCTCACCACCTGGTGTGTCCACTATTTTCTTTGGAATTTGATATTGTTGATCTATTGTACTTGCCGAGACGCTTGATGTATCCATTGCAACTGTAATTTTTTTGTCTTGAGGTAATACCGATGCATCACCATATTTTACCAAATTTGTACCGTTTGTTCTAATTTTTATTTGACTGTCAATTACTGGAATTACAGTTAACGTACTGGTGTTTACAGTAAAATGAAACTGCGTGGACTGGGTTCCATATTTTACATTTACGGCATAATCTCCACCAAGCGAATTGTCATTAATTACAAAATCATGAACAAAGAGATTGTTTAGCAAGTCAACTTGACCAACATCATATACATTTCCCATGGGATTTCGTATGATTATTGTAACTGGATTTCCATCAATTACCTTGGGAACTGAACCACTGATTATCACCTTGTCACCTTGCTCATACACACTCTTGTTTGATATTACTGCAATCCCGGTTGTATCTGCATAAACTGGAATAGCTATTGATGAGACAGCAAGAAAAGATAGCAGAATTATTACATTATTTTTTATTTTCAACTAAAAACTCTTGGGATTTATATGATATTTAACTGTGGTTTAATTTCATACTACACACAACTGTCAACATGTCAGAAAAATGAGTCTAGTCCTGCCTTTGATTTTGATACTTCTTGTTGCTCTAGGAATTTACTCATCTTCTCTCCCATGCCTTTGGCAGCTGTTACTTTACGTTTTCCTATCCAGTAATAGGTCTCATCAGTGGTATCTTTTGCAATCAATACTATCAATTTGCCATACTCTTTTCTTCCAGTGCGACCTTTTCTCTGAACATAACGAATTGAGCTTGGGACATTGTCAAAAAATACTACCAGATTGACTTCTGAAATATCAAGACCTTCTTCTCCCACCCTTGTTGCAATCAATACTTTGTATTCGCCATCTCGAAATTTCTGTATTGTTTCAATCTGTTTTTTTTGTTTAAGTCCAGTCTCCCCTGCTTTGCCAATTAAAAATCCGGCAGAGATTCCCATTTCATTTAATTTTTGATGTATTACATCCACAGAATCTCTATAGCTAGTAAATACAAGTGCCTTGCCAGGAATTTCTTGCAATACTTCTTTTAGTTTCTCCATCTTAGAGTGCTCAATTCCTTTTGCCTGTGCTTCCTTTGCAAGACGCACTGCTTTTCCAAAATTCATATCATTTTCAAACAAATCTCTGATGCCAACACCTTTCTTTTCTTGTGTTCTTTCACAGAACCTAAGAAATGATGTCACACCGTGGGATTCAAAGACATTTAGCGCGTGGATTAATCTTATTGCAGTAAAGAGTGGCTTGGCAGCTCGGCGATTTTGTCGTATGACAAATTCTCGCACACGTAATAACTCAGACATGGACCTGTTTCCAGAGAGATTCAAGCCCAATTTTTTCAATTCAGAGTATCTCGAGTCTATTGTCGCTTTTATCAAGGCTTGAATATCCTTCATCTCAGGCGGAAGATCTACTACAATCCATTGTGTGTCAGTCTGCTGGACATATGGGCTTACATCTGGACTCTCTTCATTTCTTTGTGCAATACTTGCAATTTTTAATATTTTTATCATCTCTTCTGCTTTTTGTTTTTCGCTAGGCAGTGTTGCAGTCATGCCAATAATTCGGACATTTGTGTTTGCAAATCTTTCTGCGATTCCAGAATATGCATAATCTCCTACAGTTCGATGTGCTTCATCAAATATTACCAAAGAAAATTGCCCAGGTGATACAATCTGTCTGTCTAAATCATTTTTTACAATCTCAGGTGTTGCACAGATAACACTATTGATCCAGAGTTTTTTTCTTTTAGCAAGAAGGTCTTCACCTGTAACCAATGCAATATCATCAATTAACAAATTATTTTTTAAAAACTCATAATGCTGGTGTGCCAATACTCGTGTTGGTGCCAAAAACAATACTCCGCCTTTTCCTCTTGACAAAAATTCCGCAATCACATGCAATGCAACTGTTGTTTTTCCCAATCCCGTTGGTAAGACAATCAAACAATTTTCAGAGATTGCCTGCTTTGCTAAATTATCCTGATAATCCCTATGTTCAATACTTGATTTTTTGATATACTGATGTTCTACGAAGTTGTCACTCAATTATATCCACATTTAGCAATCTTGGGTAAAAAGCTTGTTTAAAATTAAGAGCTAAGCTTCGCATACTTTTGTTTTCACAAATTTGTAATCTTATATTGAAGCATGATACAGTTTGACTGTGAACAAGACATTTGATCGTCCCACTTGGGATGAATATTTCATGCTTCAGGCAGAGCTTGCAAAATTACGTTCGAATTGTATTACAAGACAGGTGGGCGCAGTCATCGTACGGGGAAATAGGCAGATTGCCACAGGATATAACGGAACACCCCCCGGTGTCAAGAACTGTTTTGAGGGAGGTTGCAAGAGATGCCAACTCCGAATGGAGGGAAAAATTGCTTCAGGAGAGGGATTAGACAGGTGCTTGTGCAATCATGCAGAAGCAAATGCGATAATGCACTGTGCCATATTGGGTGTAGGAGCTGGTACAAAAGACACTACGATGTATACGACATTTGTTACATGTCTAGAATGCAGCAAGATGGCAATTACCATAGGCATCAAAAGAATAGTCTGTCTTGGAAGCTATCCTGAAACAGATTATGAATTATTACATGAGGCTGGATTAGAAGTTGTAGTTTTAGATAAAAGTAGAATGAATCATTGGATAAAGGTATTACTTGAAGGATCAAATACCAATCTGACACCAAAGTGATAATGTAATGTCAAATGCAGTAGAACAAGTAACTACCACAATGCCACCTGCACTACTGGTATCTGCAGCATATGATGGAATAAAAAAATGCGCGGTATTGAAATTTTATGAGCCAAAATCGCAGACACTAAAACTTTGGTATGACAATACTGGTCACAAGCCATATTGTTACTCAAAATTAGATCCTGAAGAATTAAAATTTTTGTCAAGTAGGACTGATGTTATAAAATTAGAACGCGTTGAGCGACAAGACTTGTTAAAAGACAGAATGATACACGTTACAAAAATTACAGTCTCAGACCCACTTGCGATTGGTGGAACCCAGACTGACAAAAGCATACGAAATATAATGGAGACATGGGAATCTGACATAAAATATTATGAGAATTATTTGTATGACAATTCTCTAATTGTTGGAAGATATTATAGTGTTGAAGATGGTAAACTCAAGGAATACAATTATCCCATACCTGATGAGGTTCAGCTTGCACTCAAAGGTCTATTGTTTGACAAAGTAACAAACATGGGAATTATCGATTCCAAAGAGTTTCAAAACCACATAAGCGAGTGGGCAAACCTTCTCAACCAACCTGTGCCTAACATAAAGCGAATTACCTTTGATATCGAGGTAGAGTCTGAGACTGGAAGGCTTCCAGATGCAAAAATTGCAGATAAAAAAATTACGGCAATTGGATTTTGTGCAAGTGATGATTTCAAGGCAGTCTTTGTTCTAAAAAGAGCAGGGCACCAAATGGGAACAAACGAACTTCCAGAAGGTGTCAAGATTTCTTTCTATGAGGAAGACAAGGAAGCAGACATGTTAAAAGACGCCTTCAAAATTTTGGAGAGTTATCCATTTGTTATGACATTTAACGGAGATGATTTTGATATGCCGTTTATGTACAACAGGGCAGAACGTCTCGGTGTTCCATTAAAAGAAATTCCGCTAATAATGATGCGTGATTCGGCTACGTTAAAAAAAGGAGTACATGTTGACTTGTATCGCGCATTTTCTAATCGTTCATTTCAGATCTATGCATTTTCGCACAAGTATAATGATTTTTCATTAAACAGTATATGTGAAGGACTCATCGAAGAATCCAAAACAGAATACGAAGGAGAATTGGAAGATTTGTCATATTATGAATTGGCAAATTATTGTTTCAATGATGCAAGAATAACGCAAAAGCTTACCAGTTTTAACAATGATCTTCTGATGAATCTGCTTGTTGTAATTACAAGAATAGGAAGAATGCCAATTGATGACATATCTAGAATGGGAGTATCGCAGTGGATTCGTAGCTTGTTTTATTATGAACACAGAAAACACAACTTTTTGATTCCAAGAAGAGATGAGCTTGATCTAAAATCAGGTGGTGCATCAACTGAAGCAGTAATCAAGGATAAAAAATATCGCGGAGGACTAGTGGTAGAACCGACAGAGGGAATCCACTTTAATGTCTCCGTGATGGATTTTGCCAGTCTATATCCAAGTATAATAAAAGTAAGAAACTTGTCATATGAGACAGTACGCTGCCCGCACGATGAATGCAAAAAAAACACCATCCCTGGAACGAGTCATTGGGTATGTACTAAGAAGAACGGCCTTACTGCCATGCTTATTGGTTCTCTGAGAGACTTGCGTGTAAACTATTACAAGAGTTTATCCAAAAATCCTAGTCTCTCTGCTGATCAAAAGCAACTGTATACCGTTGTCAGCCAAGCGCTCAAAGTTATTCTAAATGCAAGCTATGGTGTAATGGGCGCAGAAATATTTCCATTGTATTGCTTACCAGTTGCTGAAGCCACAACAGCTGTTGGACGATATACAATTTTAGAAACAATTGAAAAATGCAAGTCAACTGGAATTGAGGTATTATACGGTGATACAGATTCGTTATTTTTGAAAGCGCCATCAAGAGAACAAGTGCAACAAGTTGTTGATTGGGCAAAAATAGAGTTTGGAGTTGACCTTGATTTGGATAAAGAATATCGTTATGTTGTATTTAGCACAAGAAAGAAAAACTATCTTGGAGTACAAAAAGACGGCAAGGTTGACGTCAAGGGTTTAACAGGAAAGAAATCCCACACCCCGCCATTTATCAGACATTTGTTTTATGAAATATTGGACTTGTTATCTCAGGTTCAAAATGAACAAGAGTTTTCTCAATCCAAGGAAAAAATTGGTGACATGATAGCAGGATATGCCAAGAGATTGAAAGCAAAACAGATTCCTCTGGCAGAACTTGCGTTTAATGTAATGATAAGTAAAGCACCATCAGAGTATGTGAAAACTATACCACAACATATTCGAGCTGCTAAATTATTAGAACAAACAAGAGAGATAAAAAAAGGTGATATTATTTCGTATGTGAAAATAATCAACAAACCGGGGGTAAAACCTGTAGAGATGGCACGACCTGACGAGATTGATACTCCAAAATACATGGAGTTTATGGAAAGTACGTTTGATCAGATTTTATCTTCGATGGATCTTGACTTTGCTAGTCTAATTGGGGCTCCAAAGCAGACAGGATTAGACCAATTCTTTTGGAAATAACTAGTTATAATACCCAGAACTATCTTTGTTCTAATTCCTGATATTCATATGATAAAATCATGGCCGAGTATACTGCTTTGTTGTCTTTGTCAAAACTGTGAGAATATTTGACGTCTTTGACATATTTCCCATCAGAGATGGCTTTGTTGATCGATGTAACAAACTCTAACTGGTCATGTGATGTTATAACTTCAATTCTCAATACCACGAGTGTAATTTTGATGATAAAAGGACCTTACCGATTTTAATTGACTCGTATTGGTCGTATGGCGTCTTTTTAGCACAAAGTAGGGTCAAAAATCATGAATAAACCCATAAATTGGTCAAAATATTACACATGTGTGTTAAGACTTTCATTACTACAACTTATAAGGAAAGTTAGAGAAATTACAACTATGCGAAAAGATTCATGTAGGAACTGCGGTGTAATCATGCAAGAATTACAACATTGCACCGTATGTAACGTAGTAAACCAGTTTGCTTGCACTCACTGTAGAAGAGCAACAGATGAACAGGTTCACCTGGAGTGTCGCCCTATCACAAGT
>QYPM01000064.1 GCA_007280465.1 Nitrosopumilales archaeon | reverse complement strand
GTGGATACAAAATAATTGTTCGATACAGTAATTGAATATTTTCCTAATTCAGAATTCTGCCCAAGTTTGTAGACACTTTGAAATGCTCCGAGATACGATCCATATTCAACTATCTGAAAGGTCTTACCACTTGGCAATTTTATTTTGATAATTATTGGTTGACCAGAGTGATAATTATTGACATTGCCATGAATTAGAACACTTGCTCCACTAACTAACATAGAATATTCATTTTGGTTAGTTGAAACTGTACCACCAGAGGTTATGACTCCATTGGTATTAGCAAAAGGATTGGTAAATGAAATAACTGTGGAAGCTCCTCCTCTGAAACCTGGCATTGTAGCATCTGCATACCAGATGTATGGACCTTGATCTAATGTATTTTGACTCAATAATGTAAGACGAGCATGACCTGAAGAGTCAGTCATAGTCGAAAATACATTATGTATTTCTGCATCATGAGAACCTCCCATCATCCAGAATTGAACTCTTGCTCCTTGTACTGGATATCCACCACGAGTTACCTTTACCTCCAGATGAGATGGAAAGTTTGTTAGTACTGCCTTATCTTGAGGTGATACGGGAAAAACTTTCAATGTTACACTTGTACTCCCCACAGGATTCGATGTAATGGAATCAGTTAATGCTGATTCGTATGATGATGATAACGCTGGTTGGCAAAGACTCATGCAAAGCATGAATGATATTATTCCGCCCACTGGAAATCTTTCTTGAAAATATGATTTAGCGTTATTACTTTTTGACACCACGAATAATCCTATGACATTTACTAAGTAAACTCTTCTTACTAAAATCAAACATGATAATCAATTCAAACCATAAATGACAAAACTTCCATTAGATGTTCAGGAAATTATCTGTATGACATTTTCAAAAGAAGAGGCAAAAAGAATTGGCGATGAATTGAGAATAGACTGGTCAAAAATTGACCTTGAAGAATTTCGTATGGGTCTAGAAGTCGAACTAGAGCATGGAAAGAGAAACCCTCTAACAAACGTAACCAATAGTGATCCAATTTTGACAGGAAAGATAGCGTGGGCACATCTGAATGAACTACCTGACTACTATACTAGACTTAAGAAGATGGAAGATGAATGATGCAAAATAACGTAGAAAACAAATTGATTCCTAATAGCCCTTCTTCAAAAAGTTCAACCACATGTAACATTATCAATCATAAAAATCTAGTAATGTGTTTATAACATGCTGTGACAGAAAAAATACTGTGACATTTGAAGTTCAAAAATCACCTACTTGGATGAGAATTCTTCAGTTTGTAACTGGTGGAATTGCCATTGCATTATCTGGATATGTTCTTGCAAATCCAATAGCTACTTCATGGTTTGTCCTTACATTTCTTGGTATATCTTTATTGGTAGTTGGAATCTCTTCAATGATAAACGGATTCTTCCACAGGTCTACCTCAAAAGGACATAGGGTGATTGAAATAATTATTGGAATTGTTGCAATAATTGGTGGCTTCTTTACTGTAGCACATCCAATTGCTGCATTAGCATCTCTGATCTGGTTTGCTTCATTACTTGTTCTCATTTTTGGAGCAGGACTTGTTGTAACTGGAATAGCAAGACGTGATCAAAGCAAAGGAGCAAGAATTGCAAAAATCATAATCGGAATTATTGTTGTAATACTGTCTGGAACTTTATTGGAATATCCAGGATTGACATTATCCATGATGCTAATTCTATTGTCGATAAACCTACTCATACAAGGAATCGATAGAATCATCTCAGGTGCAATAGGTCACAGAATAATTAGAAAAACCTGATTATCTTTTAGATGAAAACTGTTTATAGTCAACACTATTAGATGTCAAATAAAAATTAAAGAAATTTCGGAATCTAAGATGTGTTAAATGAATGGCCACAGGAGCAAGACTTGGTTACGTTTGGATTGTTGATTTTAAATCCAGCACCCATTAGACTTTCGATGTAGTCAATGTTTGCACCCTTGAGATAGTCAGCACTGTAACTGTCAATTACCATCTTTACACCATTTTCTTCGATTACAAGATCATCTTCTTCGGCTGCTTTTTCAAATCCCATTCCGTAGGATAATCCAGAGCATCCTCCACCTTGTACGTAGACTCTGAGAAATTGTGGCTTTTCGGCTTCTTCTGCCATGAAAGCTGTTACTTTTTCTGCAGCTTTTGGTGTGATTGTGACCAATTTAGTGGTCTGTGTGTTGCTCATTAAACCTAGTTCGTGCTTTAAATTATAATAATCTTTTCCTACCGGACATAATAGGAATCAAAGATTAGTCCAAGCTTACTTTTTTGACTTGTTTACAAACGCAGTCATTCGCTCAGTTCTATCTGGATGTGTAAAGCATAGACCCCATGTGTATAGCTCTAATGCAAGACCTGTGTCAATGTCAGAGTTTCTTCCCTTGTTTATTGCAATCTTTGACATTCTTACTGCCATTGCAGAGTTTTGTGCAATCATCTTTGCAATGTTCGTAGTCTCTTCCATTAATTTTGTAAGCTCTACTACTTTGTTTACCAGTCCCATCTCTTTTGCTTCGTCTGCCTTTACAATCCTTCCAGTAAAGATCAAATCTTTTGCCTGAGAAATTCCAATTATTCTTTGCAATCTTTGAGTACCCCCCCATCCTGGGCATACTCCAATTGTTACTTCGGGCTGTCCCATTCTTGCAGTGTCTGCAGCTACTCTGATATCACAAGCAAGTGCAAGCTCACATCCTCCACCCAATGCAAATCCATTAATTGCTGCAATTGTTGGCTTGCTGCAATTCTCAACTGTTGTAGTTAAAAGATGACCAAGTTTTGCATAGGTCTCAGATTCTATTGGTGTAATTGTTGACATGTATGCAATGTCTGCACCTGCAGAAAATGCCTTGTCGCCTTCTCCTGTAACAACTACAACTTTTACAGAATCATCTGTTTCAATTTCTTTGAATACTTTGATGATGTCATTTGCGACATCCATATTCATTGCATTAAGCTTGTCTGGTCTGTTTACCTTGATTGTACAGATTCCATCTGCTTTTGAAACTAGAACTAGAGACATCTCAAGACTCCCCTGGTTTATGTTTTCCCCACTGGTGCAAAGCAGATGCTGCTGCTACCCAGCTTCGGATATCGTCATAGACTGGAACATTGTGCTTTTCAATTAGTCCAGATACTTTGGCTGTGTAAGGACCTCCGTTTCCACCAACAAGCAATGGTTTCTTGCCTTGCTTTGAGAACTCGCCAAGATAATCTATGATTGTTTCTTCAAGTGGATCATCTTGGAAGACAAACCATGGCATTACAATGTCGATGTTTGGATCGTCCATGAACTTTTGTATGGAATATCTATAGTCGTCTGCATTTGCTCCTCCGGTTACGTCTGCCGGGTTGCCGTTTCCAATTACATATGTTGGAGGATAATGTGCCTTCATTTCTTTGAGTGTTGCTTCTGATACTTTACCAAGTTCTAGTCCATATTTTTCAAACTGGTCTATTGCACCAATCATTGGACCTGCACCATTGCTAACTAGACCAACTCTTGGACCTTTAGCTGCTGGCTGCCATGCTAATGCCTTGGCATCAGAAGCAAGTTCTTGATAACTTTCTACTGAAACTATTCCAGCTTGTTTGAACGCTCCTTGGATTATTGCATTAGAGCCTCCCAGTGAACCTGTGTGTGAAGCTGCTTGTTTTGCTCCAAGTGTGCTTCTTCCACTCTTCCAGATTAGAACTGGTTTATGTTTTTCTTTCATTACACGTTTCGCTGTCTCGATGAATTTTCTTCCATCGCCAAAACCTTCTACATATAATGCAATTACTTTGGTTTGAGGATCATTTGCCAAGTACCAGATCATGTCTGCTTCGTCTACATCTGATCTGTTGCCATAGCTTACCATCTTGGACAAGCCAAACGAGTCTGCAGTCTCCAAGAAACTGATTCCCATTGTTCCACTTTGTGACAACAATGCGACTGGTCCAAGCTTTGCTCTAACCATTCTCTCTTGGCCTTGGAATGCACAATCTAGTCTGTTTGCAGCATTGAACATGCCTATGCAGTTTGGACCAATAATTCTGATCTTGTGCTTTTCTGAGAGACTCTTAATTTGTGATTCAAAGTCTGCTCTTTCTCCCCCAAGTTCCTTTCCTCCACCTGATACTATGACGACATTGTGGATTCCTTTCTTGGCACATGCTTCCATAACTGGTGGGGTAACTGACAAGTCAACACATACTACAACTAGATCAACTTTGTCTGGAATTGATTCAATTGACGGATAACATTTTAGTCCCAAAATCTCTTCTGCTTTAGGATTGATTGGGTATACTTTGCCCTTGTAATCATGTTTTGCAATACTATCAAGTACAGAGTTTCCTATTTTACCTGGAGTTGAAGATGCCCCAACCAGTGCAACTGATTGTGGTGTAAAGAATGTCTCCATGAAATCTATGTTTGGTTTTGCAGTAGAGATTGCATCCTTTTTAATCTCTTTTCTTAGAATTATTTTTGCGTCAACAACATAGTATGATTTTGGATATACTACAATTGGATTGAAATCAATGCTGTCAAAATAATCTGCGTTGTCTACACCAATTTTTCCAATCTGGACAATTGCTTTTGCAAGCATGTTCAAGTCAATTGGTTTTGTGCCTCTATATCCTGATAGAATCTTGGAGCCTTTTAATTCTGCAAGCATTGACTTTGCATCATCAACTGTAATTGGTAGCATTCTAAATGCAACATCTTTGAATATCTCAGTCAAGACCCCCCCTAGTCCTACCATTATTACTGGACCAAACTGTGGGTCGTTTTGGAGTCCAATGATAAGCTCAACTCCTTGTGGTACCATCTTCTCAAGTAGAATTCCTTTTACTTGGACTCCTTTTTTCTTTGAGAGTCTTGGATACATTTCAAGAAATGTTTTCTTGACATCTTTTTCATTTTGTAGTCCTACCTTTACTCCACCAACATCACTTTTGTGAAGTATTTGTGGTGAGACTACTTTCATTACAAGTGGAAAGCCTAATCTCTTGGCAGCTTTTGTAGCTTCATTTGCACTCTTTACAAGTGCATAGCCTGGAACTTTGATACCGTATTTCTTTAGTACGGATTTTGATAGATCTTCGGTAATTACCTTATGTTCTGTTGCAAATGTTTCTTCAAAAATTTTGACTACTGGATTCAAAAGGATCTCTCCTTTTTGTTTTCAGATCGCATTGGTATGATCTGGGTTATTTTTTGTATCATAACTGGATCGGAAAGCCTATGTGTTTTATATTAAACTTTTGACAGGAATTGAGCTATTTTTGGCATATAACAAATTTCTGGTTAGTAGAACTTTCATTAGTGGAAATCAGGCGTGATAGGTAGATCTAACCTTTTATTTTGCTAGTTTGAAATGATATTGAATTGATAAGAAAAATTCTAGTACTTTCTATCTTGCTTACTCTGACGATATCCCTGATAGTACCGACTCATCTAGTAAATGCATTAGAGCCTAGAACTGATTTTAAAAATAGACACGAGTCTGCAACCTTTGGCAATAGTCGCGTATGTGGAGACCATCTTTGTGGACTAGGTGAAAAGCCTCAATGGACTCATGCAACATGGGGCTCACAACATTTGAGTGCACCTAAACTTCCTGTTGCACCGTTGGGCGAAGACATCATGTCAGAATTAGCAAAATCTTCTGCCGGTTCTATGCAGGAAAACAAAAAGGTATCACACAAGTAATTTTTTATTATTTTTGAATTTAAATCTGGAACTAGTGTCCTAGTACATGAGTTGCAGTAGGTAATTGGATAAGAATCACGGTAGCAATTATGGTTATGGCCATTGTCATGTAAAGAAGGATTTGACCCATTTTCTTATTTGATGTTCTCCCAATCACTCCGTCGATAAATAATGCACTTGAGTAAAGTACTGACAAGAATACATAACTACTAGAATTTTCATTGGCTTGCTGGGCTTGTTGCAACTCCAAATTGGTCTTTGTAGCAAATTGTTGAGCAAGTAAGACATGTGTCCTGTTATACTCTGACATGGCAAATGGTGATGGTGGAGCATTTGGATTCTTCAAAGGATCTGTTGCAAGCCATGCATCAACTGCCACTTTCATCTCTGGAGAAAATCGGTGATAATAGAAATTACTAAGATTTTGATCATTTCTAATTAATGCGTTAGAGTATTGGGTAAATGTCATAACATCTATGACCGTATGCTGTCCTTGTGTCAACTCCTCCTTTGCAGTATGTAGACTATCTACATTTACCTCTCGAAGTAGAAATGTCTGAACTCCTAGCCATAGGTGAGATTCGTAAGAACTGTAAGAGATCCCTATCATGATGATCCCTAACATTATGACCGACGATACACTAATCCACTTACTTTTTGATTCTATTTTGTCGCTAATGTGTATCACTCACAAGATCTTTTATTCATAGTTTTAGTTTAACTCATTTCCACTTTCTTATTTTCAAGACATTGATCATTGTATAATAAAATCAGTTACTATGGTGAAGAACTTTTAACTGTTTTACGACTGATTGCACTTGTGATAACCTCGATTCCAATTATGAGTATATTGATTGACAATAAAATAGTTATTACTTTTATCGGCAAATCGTGGAATTCAAAAAATGTTCCTGTTAGAACTACCATAATGCTAGATCCAATCATGATTTTTGGAATTCTAATTGCTTTTGACTTGGCACTTTGAGTAATTCCTGTGGCAATAAATCCAACACCCTGGATGATGAGAAATATGGAAATAAGAAAAGTAAAACTTGCTGTTGTATCAGATATGTATGCCTTAACAAATACTCCAACAGCTATTCCAATAATTCCAATGCTAGTTTCAATTGCTCGTGTCATTTTAGAATCACCTTTACTTAAAATTCCTTTTAGTATGTTGATAATTCCAATTATCAATACAGCTAGTCCGGGATATGTAGCCCAAATTGGTGAAATGTTTGCGATGTTAAGAAAACGATATACTGCGAAACCAACGAGAATTCCACCTATTATGAATTTGCTAATTCTTACCCGTTTAGATTTCTGAATATCCACTGTCATATTATTCACCCAATGTTACTGCATATGACTAGTATTCTAATTTTCATAATTGATAATTGTACCTGATCTTTTATTACACTGAACCTACTTTAATTTTCTATGGCATCAATTCCAAAAGAAGAAAGAGCATTCGTTCTCCAAGGAGGCGGCTCGCTTGGAGCATATGAAGTTGGAATTTACAAAGTAGCCTATTCATATCTAAAATACAAAGACAAGAAAGAAGGTAATCCGGATAGACCACTAGTTGATATTATTGCAGGCACTTCAATTGGTGCAATTAATGCAGCTATTCTGGTAAGTCATGTAGCTGAGAATAAGACATGGGAAGGATCGGCTGAAAAATTGATAGAATTTTGGAACTATATTTCTACCGAGCCAATTTCGAAACCACTTGAAGACTATTTCTTAGCATGGTGGGATTATTTTAGAAAATTTAATCCTTATATGGGAACAGCAGAAGCTGCACGAAGATACTATCTGACAAAAAATTTATTGTTAACGGGGGCTCCAAAAGTCTTTTCATCTCCTTCGAACGAACATGATAAAAAATTCTTTGATCCATTCAATGCTTGGTATAGATTTGATAATAAACCACTAAAACAAAGTTTGGAAAAATTTGCCAAGTTTCCTATAGCTACAAGCCAAGAAAATAATCAACCTAGGCTGATTTTGACTGCGGTAGATGTGGCAGAAGGTATTCCAGTAGTGTTTGATAGTTATGCAAAGAAGGATGGCACTAGGAAAACAGAATATGGTAGATACATTGTAGACAAGAAAATTTCTGACGATGATGAAGATGTAAACAAGATGGAAGAGGAGATTGGGTTTGAACATGTCATAAAATATGATAAAGGGATTACAGTTGATCATGTGATTGCAAGTGCTGCAGTGCCTGTAAGTTATGATTATGTCAAACTAGAAGCTGAAACTTATGATGCAGAAAAAAAAGCCTATAGGAAAAACATTCGTCATTTCTGGGATGGTGGTCTACTAAGTAATACTCCGTTAGCACAACTTATCCTGTCTCAGAGACAGTATTGGTATGGAGTAAGGGGGTTAAAGGATACTCTGCCAAAACTGAATATATTGATAATAAATCTACATCCGGCACGTTCTGGTATTGTTCCTTGGGATAAGGATGGGGTTGAAAGCAGAAATGCAGACATTATGTTTGCTGACAGGTCAAGAAGGGATGAAAATGCAATATTACTACTATCTGATTTAGTTGATCTTTCAAAGAAGATACTTGAAATTGCAAAGAAAAACGGTGTAAACCCCAAACTCTTTGATGATTTACTTGCCAGTCGTCCAGCTAGCCACGGAAGATTACATGGGATAAAATCACTTAGATATGGAGAAATGCTGGAGGGACAGTTCAACATAGGTAATATACTCCGATTTGAAAAAAAACATGATGAAAATTCAATCTTCCTTAAAATCATGGATTTTTCTTCAGAGACAATAACACGTCTAATCCAAGACGGTTATAACGAAGGCGTTGAGTATGTCAAGAAAACTTTTGGCGATGAAGTTGTAAAAGCAGCGGGTCTTGAAATTAAAAAAGAAAATAATTCTTAGACACAATTTCATTTTGAATCACCATTTGTACAAAACTAATTCTATGTTTTTTTAATTGGTGAAGTATGATCTGTTGATGGGTGGCGACTTTTTGATACCAGAAAATAGGTCAACTTGAGAACTCCTTCTAGAATACTAGTAAATGCGATAAATATTGTCAGTTCTAGTAGTATTACTGGAAAATGTTCTAAAGAACTAAGAATTTTGCTAGTGTCTAAGACTGGATTAATTAAAAGTGTAAAAAGTAGATTAAATGGCAAAAATTTCAATATATCTTCAGCAAGACTCTCGTTCCAATGTGCTGCTATTCTTGATGCCAGAATAATGCCCACCATGATAAGTGTCAAGGTCCCAAAGCTAAGCGAGGTGTTCAGGGCATACATGAAGAAAAAGCAGACAACTACCCAGCCATATAGAATGATTGGGAAAATCAACAGATACTTTACAACGTAGAAAATTTTTCTTTTTGCTGGAGAGACCTTGGATCCCTCTGCAGTATACTTGGTTTTTATCAGAAAGACTTCACGTTTACTTAGAACTTTACCGGACTTCCAGATGAAATAACTAAATGCCAAAATCCCTATTGCTACAGGTAGTACGTCTTTGAATCTTATCCCATGTTGATAATCATAAATGACTTCATCAAGGATATTATGTGACGATGTATTGTTGGAAGCATGTATGTTGTCCTGGACTGTATTTTGTTGGGCATGAACTGTAATAACTCCGGGTATGACAAAAAGACCTGCAATAAATAAGATGTAAATTTTATTCATATGATATGTTTTTCTTTAAGTTTAAAAATATTGTAGAAAAAAATACCATTCAATTTGTCATGTTTTTGTGCATTTATCTGTGACTAAACCTTTGCATCAAAACTATGATTTTATTCAATACCCCATTTTTGCTTGAGTGCGGTACATCTTATTGGCAGCATTTGCAAGATATGCAAATCCTGTAAAAAGCAGTGAATATGTTATGGCAAGGTCTATGATTTCTACTATGACAATAGGTACAGGAAGAAGTAATTCTATAAAATCAAAGGCAAAAATAACAATAGTGCATGCTAAAAATATCACAAAAGCTTTGATGAGATTTTTCTTGGCTTGTTCTAATAGATGCGTATATGTGGAATCTTCATTTTCGCTTTTACCCGTTCTAGTTAGAAATGTTGCACCGGTTAGAGATAATGCAGTCAATGGTGCAGCTATGCCTATATTCAAAAGATGATCAAACGCAGCAAGTCTTCCAGCTAATCCTGATTTATCTTGATTGGAATTGGCATCTTGAGCAAATGCGGAATAAAACCATAGTCCACTAGAAATTAAAAGTACAAGAACAATTGAGATTTTTCTATTTCCTTGATTTTCTTTCATGTTGATTTTATTACATTATTATGTCCTCTATATTGAAATTACTGTTCGTGATTTTTACTACATGATTCTTATATTTTGAAATTTAACGCATGAATC
>QYPM01000054.1 GCA_007280465.1 Nitrosopumilales archaeon | reverse complement strand
ATAAGACGTATTATGTTGACATACTCTCGCATTCGCTGCAGTGGGTTTTTAAATTCTAAACCATGCCAGTCCTCAACAATTGGTCTGCTACTTGTACCTAGACCAAGAATAAATCGTCCATTTGATAAAGTATCAATAGTTACAGCAGACATGGCTATCAAAGCAGGGCTTCTAGAATAGATGTTGATAATAGATGAACCCAATTGGGGTTTTTTTGAGATATTGGAAATGCTTGATAAAATTGAACCGCAATCCATCCCCCACGTTTCTGGGATCCAGATAGAATCCGGAGAGTAACTGTTTAACACTGTGGCACAATCAAATATCTCTTCAACAGACAAGAGAGAGCCCAGACTAAATCCAAGTCTCATACTACTCACTTGGAAGACAGGAATTTTTCATAATGATTAGATGTAATGAGAGATTCACAGTCCTCCATATCTTTGTAAGAATCAACAGATTTCCAAAAAACATTAGAATATTTTATGGCATTTAATTTGCCACGTCCTGCAAGAATTGGAAAAGTGGTATTTTCAAGATTACCATTTGTGGGAAGATGTTTTATGATGTCTTTTTTCAAATGGTACATGCCTGCGTTCATCCAATAATCAAACATTTCGGGTTTTTCTTCAAATCTTTCTACTTTTGTGCCATTAAGATGTACGATTCCAAAGGTAGTTCGAAGAGGGATGACTGCAATAGAGTTTTCACGCGTCTTTAATTTTTTCAAATCAATGTTTGTTATAACATCTCCGTTTGCCACAAAAAAGTTTTCGGTATCAATATACTTGGCAGCTTTTTTTATAGCGCCTGCAGTCCCAAGAGGTTCTTTTTCAACAGAATATTCCAATTGTACTCCAAGATTTTTACTTTCCAGATGTTTTCTTATCTGCTCTGCCCTATAACCGGCACAGATAATGATATCTTTAATTCCAAATTTCTTAAAGTACCGTATCTGCCATTCAATAATAGGATAATTACAAAGCGGTATTAGTGGTTTTGGTAAATAGTCAGTCAAAGGTTTGAGCCGTTTACCAAAGCCTCCAGAAAGAAGTATGGCCTTCACAAAACTAGTGTCAATAGATTTGAATTAAAAGATTTGGAAAGAACGTCTAGACGGGAATCAATTGTAGATATTATTCAGATTTTTTCTCAGTGATATAATAATGTAGTTCGGTATAACATTCTACACAATAATCCTCATCTTGAGTATGATCACAATCATACACCTTACTTACATCCTTACCACATTTAGCACAATTTGTCACAGTTTTATTCATTCAAACCTATCTTTGAATATTTCCTCACTAGTAAATCAAGTCAATATAATGAAAAGTTAACTTTGGGTTTTTCTGATTTTAATTATGCCTAATACGGCAATTATAATTCCAATTCCCAATACTGCACCAAATTCTCTTACAGCACGCGAATCATGTGCCTGACTGCCCTGTAATGCAAGTATTATTCCAGTACCCATAATTATCAATACCCCTCCAATTATTATCAAAATACCTAATTTTTTTGACGGTTCTTTTCTTGTTATGAAAAATGAAATTATCAGCAGTGTCGATGGAATTATTCCAAATATTGACCCTCTTGCAGACACGCTAATAGGAAGAAAGCCAGTCTTTCCTCCGTTGGCTGTAAGCACATCAAGGCCATAAAGGCAAAGCATTACTATTGATATTACTGAAATTATGATGGCAATCTTTAGTTTCATACACAAGACTTTCTCTAGATATAGCTAATAAACCTTAGATGAATTCTTCAACAGGCATTGAATGAGACTAGTGAACTGTTCTAATTGTGTTAAAGAGAATGTCTCCAAAAACTAGTTGTGTTACAAACCCTCCAAAAATATAGATCATGTATGGAATTCCTGGTGTAACCCAAGTATCAGGAGAAGAACAAAACTCTGTACTATCGGCATTTTTCATCCCAAAATCCATCTTTTTTGCATTTCCTTCCCGTGTTTCTATAGAAAAACTAAACCTTGGATGTTTTGAACGATGTCCTACAAACATGGCAATTATCCTATTCCTTCGCGATTCTTTTTCAAAACCTTCAAAGATGTCATCGTGTCGAATTAATGAAATAATGTTTCTTAGTATGTTTATCACTACTGGGATTATGGAAAGTAGTACAGTATTAGTTAGAGTTGTAAATGGATTTATTTGAGATTCTGTAAATGTAGAGCCCGGTGCAAGAGATGCTAAAACAATTAGTGCAAAAGCATCCGCCCCTCCAAAGAAGCCAAATCTCCATATGATTAACGCAACGGGAGCAATAATCAAAGATATTCCAACTGTCCAAAGTGAATTGTAAATATTTGGAGTAAAAAATAAAATCACAAACGACAATCCCCCAAAGATCATCCATATTCTATCATCTATCTCTGAAAATGCATTATACATTTTTGATGACCTAGATAGATCAAAAATTAAGAAGATTCCATCAGGAGTGCATGATAATTTGTGTTTTATGATAAAGGATGGTAAGGAAATAATACATTTTATCAAAAATGCAAATCAGGCATCACAGCAAATGAATGCAATGTGGACAGATTCAGAAACATTGGTTTATTCAATGAAGATGCTTTTTGATTCATTTTGGTCCATATCTAAAAACATACATCTGTAAATCTACGACATTATTCTAGGATACATTATCTGAATTCCCATCTCGTTTAATTGTATAGGGAAGATCTGTTCACTGTGTTTTGAGCCTCGCATCTTGAGAACTTGGATGGTTCGTTCCATCGAGTATTCTTTTCGTACATGGCTGAGTAATATTACGCCTGATGATACATACCATTCAACAGGTGACTTTTCAGATGCATCTACTTCTGAAATCAGTATAGACATACAGTGTTGATCTTCAAGGGCATAAACTAGTCCTTGCAGACCCTGTCGGATATAGAAATTATTCACATATTGTATAGCAAGAACTGTTAGGGAGTCCACAACAATCCGTTTTGCACCTATTCTTTTGATACTGCTAAGGATAAGTTGTGTCAAGTGCATGAAAGGAAGCGGTTCTCCTTGGTAAAGAGATTCATCTAATGCAATAAAGCCCTCTTTTTTCTTGAAAGGTCTTGCGTCTATAATGATCATCTGTCCTTCATCTATTAATTTTTGAATGTCCCACCCAAATGACTTGAAGTCATTTTTTATTTCAGTTGGACTTTGCGAGAGAGTTACAAATATCCCAGGTTCATCAAAATCTTTTGCGCCAGAATATAGAAATTGCATTCCAAATGTAGTCTTTCCACTGCCAGGTGGTCCAGATAATGCAATTGTCTTTCCTTGTCCAAATCCTCCCGATAATATAGAGTCAAATCCTGGAATTCCAGTCCTAACCTTAATTACATCATCGTCCATCATGTGGAAATCTTGAAAATTGTATTTAAAGAAGAGGAAGATTTTGCAAGTAACAGAATGTAACATGTGAAAATGACTAGATATGAAAAACTATGCTATACTCGATAACTATTTTTAAAACAGATTATGCAACAGCATGGTGACCAAAGTATTAGGCATCATTGGCGGCGGACAGCTTGGCATGATGCTAACTGAAGCGGCAAAAAATATGCCGCACTACATCTCAGATGTAATAGTCCTTGATCCAGTAGAGAGTTGTCCTGCCTCCAGAGTAGGAGCAAAACAAATTGTGGCAGATTTCAAAGACAAGAACGCCATTGTGGAATTATCCCTTGAATCAGACATTATAACTTATGAAATTGAATCTGGCAATAGTGAAGTATTAGAATCATTACATGGTGAAGTCTCAATCAATCCTTCTCCTACCACTCTTAGAACAATTCAGGACAAATATCTCCAAAAACAATTCTTGAGTCAAAACAACATACCTGTTGCAGAGTTCAAGTCAGTTGAATCACTAGAGGATCTCAAGAAAAAGATCATGGATTTTCAATATCCCGTACTACTAAAGGCAAGACGTGATGCATATGATGGAAGGGGAAACTTTAGAATCGAAGATCACTCACAAATAGAAACTGGATATCAGCGTTTTCTTGGACGACAGACCATGATAGAAAAATTTGTAGATTTTAAGATGGAAGTATCAGTAATAGCATCAAGAAACATTCATGGGGAGATTGCCACTTATCCGCTTGTGGAAAACATTCACAAAGATAACATACTTGAATTTACAATTGCTCCTGCACGAGTCAATGATAAAATTGCCTTGGATGCGGACAAAATTGCAAAAAAAACGATGGAAGTACTACATGGTGCAGGTGTATTTGGAATTGAGATGTTTGTTACTAAAGACGATAAAGTATTGGTAAATGAAATTGCCCCACGAGTGCACAATTCGGGGCACCACACTCTACAATCAACTGAAACATCGCAATTTGAACAACATTTGAGAGCAATACTTGGATTACCGCTTGGAAGTACTAGGTTAAAACACAATACGGTCATGTGTAATATTTTAGGACCAAAAGATTTCGCTGGTAGGTACAAGCCAATCACACTTGAACAAAAAGAAGGAGTGTATCTGAAGATGTATTATAAAGACGAGGCCAAACCTCAGAGAAAGTTAGGCCACTTTAATGTCGTAGATGAAAAAGATACAAAAAATATCGAACTTTTGATAAAAAGGGCTCAAGAAATAAGAAATACTATCAAGTTCGTTCCTCAAAATTAAGACTTACTTTTTAGATAGAGCAAAAATTCCGCCTGTGCCATATGCAACTGCAATCATGATTCTCGATGTTATCACCGCAGTTGTTTGATTAGAAATTAGTGAAGTGTCAAGCAGTATTGCAATAGGTATTGCTGCTAGAGATATTGCGCCTACAATAATCTGTTCAATATTTACAAGACTGCTATATTTTCGCATGAATAGAAATGTCGATGTATTGCCAAGACCAATTCCAAGTAGAATCAAGTATTGGTAAAGATGTGGAGCTATTCCTATTGCTGCAAATGGTGCAGCCCAACATAGACCGTTTATAGCTTTTACCATAGAAGGCCATTTTACACTGTTTTTCATCCTTCCCTTGATGGAAGAAAGCATTGTTCTGAATTTTCCAATAATAATTCCAAACGTTATGGCAAAACTTCCAAACCAGATTATGGCATAGTAAAAAATAGGATCCTTGTGCTCAAAGACAATTTCGCTCAGAATTGACGCAGAACCAACTGCTATTGCCACACCTATGAATAAGACTCCAAATGCGCGCCTTACTTCCAAAGGAGACTTTTGCATAACTAGAGTTCAGATTCATCTCGGATATAATTTAAGAGTATGAATCAAACATGGT
>QYPM01000040.1 GCA_007280465.1 Nitrosopumilales archaeon | reverse complement strand
ATCTTGTACTTGCATCTGATACTGTTGGACTTGTAAATGATGCAGAAATTATAGTGGATGGAATACTTGGAACAGGTATATCTGGAAATATTAGAGAACCTTATTCATCAGCAATAAGCCTCATAAACCAATCGCATGCTTTCAAATTGGCTGTTGATGTACCATCTGGTCTTGATCCAGACACAGGATTAGTAAATGACAAGTGTGTAAAAGCTGATGTTACTATAACTTTTCATAAAATGAAAATTGGAATGCCAAAAAATCTAGATATGTGTGGTAAGATAATTGTTGAAAAAATAGGAATACCACCAGAAGCGGAGATTGGTGTGCTATGAAAGTACATCAACTCCAAGTAGGAAATATGCAAAACTTTACTTATGTTCTTGAAGATGAAGAGACAAAAGAAGCAGTTATCATTGATCCATCTTGGGATTTAGACTTGGTAATTGAAACTCTAGAAAGAAATGCTCTAAAAGTCAAATATGTAATAAACACACATCATCATTTTGATCATACAATAGGAAATGATGCAATAGTAAAACACACTAAATCTAAAATCTTGCAACATGAATCCTCTACTCTAAAAACTGATATGCGGTTAACAGATGGTGAAAAAATAAAATTTGGTAGCTCTGAACTTACTGTAATGCATACTCCTGGCCATTCAAAAGATAGTATTTGTCTAGTTGGGGATGGAAAAATTTTCTCAGGAGATGCACTTTTTGTAGGAAATTGTGGAAGAGTTGATTTGCCAGGAGGAAGTGCAAAAGAGCTTTATCATAGTCTGTTTGATATTATTTACAAACTTGATGATACTCTCATGTTGTATCCTGGACATAATTATGGAATCTCTCCAAATTCTACATTAGGTAAAGAAAAGAAAACTAACTTTGTATTACAGCCTAGAACTGAAGAAGAATTTCTGAATTTTATGGACAGTGATTAATCATTGGAAGACATTGAAATATTTGGAAACAAGCAAAAAGGTTTAGAATTTATAAAACAAACTGAACAAAAAAAATTCATTTTCTCTCTGGTTATTTCTTATACTGCAACATCTGAGATACCTGGAATAACTATAGCTGGAGAAAATCCTGATCTAATAAAATTCACTGGACCTGCTGATGCTGAATTTATCCATTATGGGCATTGCAAGAGTATTTCTGTAATTCCTATGACTCCTGATGGAAAACCGACACCTGCACTATTAACAAAAACCGCATTAGAAGCAGCAAGCATTTCAAGTATTGTCATAAATGCAGGTAGTAAGGTATCACCAAAACTTCCTTTTATTGATATGAATTTAGATTATGGAAAAAATATTGCAAAAGAACCAGCCCTCAGTATGGAGGAAGTTGGAAAGGCTGTAGAATATGGTAGAATAATTGGAAGATTCCTAGGGGCTTCGACTGATTGTGTTGTTGTCGGTGAAAGTATTCCAGGTGGTACTACAACTGCTCTTGGGGTACTTGAAGGATTTGGAATCAAAGGACTTGTTAGTAGCAGCATGCCAGAAAATCCTGTAGGACTTAAGGTTCAAACAGTAAAAGACGCATTAAACAGATTACAATCAAAAGATCCATTTGAAATTGTTTCACAACTGGGTGATCCCATGATTCCAACAGTTGCAGGTATTCTTAGTACAGCTTCAGAATTATCTAGAGTGATATTAGCTGGAGGGACACAAATGGCAGCTGTACTTGCTTTTGCAAAAAGTATGGGATTTGAAGGAAAAAATACAGCTCTTGGTACAACCTCTTATGTGACAGATGATAAATCTGCAAATTTAGTCGAGACTGTTTCACAGATACTGGATATTCCTATATTAGTTGCTAAACTCAAACTTGCAGAATCTAGCATTTCTGGATTACGATCATACGCAGAAGGATTTGTAAAAGAAGGAGCTGGAGCAGGTGGTGCATCTATTGCATGTATGTTAAAAACCGGAATTGATGCCAAGGGTCTTTTAGATTTAACTGAAAAAGAATATGCAAAAATTACTTGACTGTTACTGATTTTGCCAAGTTCCTAGGATAGTCAGGATCTGTATCTTTTTCAAGTGCTGCATAATATGCAAGAAGCTGTATGGGCACTATCTCCACAAGTGGATACAATGATTCTGTAATACTGGGAATATCTATCCAATAATCATACACATCACTTGGTTTATCAGAAATTCCTATTATCTTGGCTCCCCGAGCTTTAATTTCTCTAGCTGATGTTAACATGTCATTGTAGGTAGAATCATTTGGATTTATGATTAAAACATAAGAACTTGAATCCATCAATGCTAATGGACCATGTTTTAATTCTCCTCCGGGAAGTCCTTCTGCATGAATGTATGTAAGCTCCTTTAACTTCAATGAACCCTCTGAAGCAATTGGATAGTGAATGCCTCTTCCTAATACGTAAATATCTGAAACATCTTTTAGTCTCCTTGCAACATCTTTAATTTTAGAATCATTAGAGAGAATCTTCTTGATTGCCTCTGACACCTTTACAAGATCTAATTCTATACATCCATCACATATTTTATCGACCATTTTGTATAACACCACAAGTTGTGACGTGAAACTTTTAGTCGCTGCAACTCCTATCTCTGGGCCACAGTTAAGTCCAATTGAAATTGATGATTGATGAACTAGCGAAGATGTCATCATGTTAACAATTGATATAATTTTAGATCCTGTCTTTTTTGCAATGTTTACAGCTTCTAATACATCTGCACTTTCTCCACTTTGCGATATTGCAATTAGAATTGATTTCTCTTCAAATATGTCAGGGGAAAACTGCGCCTCACTAGAAATTAATGGATCAATCTTTATCTTTGCATATTTTGAAAAGAGAAATTTTGCTATTAATGCTGCATTATAACTTGTTCCACTTCCAGTAATGTACAAGTTTCTTGCATGTTTTATCAAATCAGAAGCTAAATCAATCTCAATTTTAGTATTGTTTCCAGCATTCAATATTGTTGTAGGCTGTTCAGAAATCTCTTTCAAAGTGTAATGAGCATATTGTCCTTTGTATACATCGGCAAATTCCTTTGATACTTTAGTTATTTGATGCTGTACTGGGTTTGCATTAAAATCAAAGATCTTCAATCCTGATGAATCAATGATCACAAATTCTTTGTTATCTGGATAAATTACTTCATCAGTATATTCCACAAATCCTAATACATCGCTTGAAATGAAATATCCTTCTTTTCCTACTCCAATTATGAGTGGCTCGTGGAGTCTAGCTGCAGCTAATGTACCATCCTGAAAAACTGCCACAAAAGCATAATTTCCTTTTAGTTCAGCTACTGTGTCTACTACGGATTTTTTAATTTCTTTTGTCTTGTCATAATTATATTGAAGAAGATTTGCAATCACCTCGCTATCTGTCTGACTTTTAAAAGTATAACCATGTGTTTGGAGTTCTTTTTTTAACTCTTCATGATTTTCAATTATTCCATTATGTACAATTGCAATTTCTCCTGAACTTGATGGATGTGGGTGTGCGTTTGTATCAGTTACCATTCCATGGGTAGCCCAGCGCGTATGGCCTATTCCTGTAGTCCCAATGAGTTCATCAAGCTTTGCTGTTTTATTTACCTCTAAGACTTTGCCTACACCTTTTCTTACATTGATCTGATGTTCTGAAAAAGTTGCGACTCCTACACTGTCATATCCGCGATATTCCATTCTTTTCAGTCCTTTGACTATAATTGGAGCAGCAGGACTGATACCGAGATATCCTATAATTGAACACATGTTAATTTTTAATATATTTTCTTGATAAATAATGATTGCGTGTATTTTACTCGGCTGGTTGTTCAGTTTTTACTTCTTCATCTGTCTGTTCGGCTTTTACCTCTTGTACGAGAGGTTGTTTTGCCTTGTTAAGATCTAATTCTGGTGACAAGTGAATCTGGTCTTCTTCTTCTACTTTTACTGTATACGATGGAACAGTAACTACCCTATCTCCAATCATTACATGACCATGAACCACTATTTGTCTTGCCAAGTATGGACTCTTGATGGATTCTTTTTTCTGAATGAATGTTTGTAATCGTCTAGATAAAAAGTCCGCTACTTTTAGGTTGAGTACATCATCTAATGTTGCATTTTCTTTTACAAGTCCAACTCTTGCAAGTGATTTCATAAGTATTGGTTCTTTTGTAATTCTGATATCTTGGGTTAATGCTAATAGTGATCTTGCTTGATTTCTTATTCTTGAAAGTTCTGTATGTGCTTTCCATAATTCTCTTTTATTCTTGAGACCAAAAGTACCCAAAACGTGTAACTCTTCATTTAGTAAATCGTAGTTAAGAGGACGTTTTGGTTTTCTCCACATTTTGCGCGAATTCTTTGGATGATCTCCCATCTAATTCACCTACTTCTTCTTTTCCGCAGCTGGTTTTGCTGCAGGAGCTGCACCAGCCTTTGGAGCTGCTGCAGGAGCTGCACCAGCCTTTGGAGCTGCTGCAGGAGCTGCACCAGCCTTTGGAGCTGCTGCAGGAGCTGCACCTTCAGCAGCTGGAGCACCTGGAGAACCAGCTGGTAAAACTTTGCCACCCTTCTTTACTCCGACGGCACCGCCTTTTCTACCAGTGGTACGCGTACTTTGTCCACGAACTTTTAATCCATATGTGTGACGAAATCCTCTCCAACTGTTCATGCCTTTCTCCCTCTCGATATCGTTTCTTTTGTTAAAATCAACATCAGAAGTAATTAGATGAAAATCATTTCCTGTATCCATATCCTTTTGTCTATTTAGAAACCACGATGGTATATTGACAGATGAAGGATTTCTCATTGCATTCTCTATTTCTACTACTTGTGATTCTGTGAGAAAACCTACATTACTATCTGGATTAATTTTTAAAACTTGTAAAAGAGCTCTTGCAAAATTATAACCTATGCCCTTTACTTGACCAACCCCTATTATGGTCTTTTTGGCACCGGGAACATCCTTACCCGCAATTCTTACGATGTGTCTGAATTCCTGTGAAGACAAGTATTAAAAAATCCCCTTCCTCCCCGATAAAAACCATACTAAAATAATAACAGTTTAAATCAGATTTGGAGAGTATTTACCATATTGACTCAGGAACTTGAAAATCTTGTTAATAGAAGTTATGGTTCAGAACCAAAGTATACGGAAATCATGGCTGGTGTTCCTGAGGACTATAAACAAATCAAGACATTAAGAGATCTTTTAGAAATTAATTATAAAATAGTTGGTGCAAAGGAACAACTTCGCAGAAATTTAATTTCAAAGATAAAATCAAAGAGTGTTACATATCCCGGAATAATTGGTTTTGATGATGATGTTATTCCTGCCTTGGATAGGGCTATACTGTCATGTCATGATATGATTTTGGTAGGTCAAATAGGACAGGCAAAGACTAGGATAGCACAAACCATTGCAGAAACACTACTTTCTCCAATGCCACTAATTCGAGGTAGCATAACAAATGATTGTCCCATGGATCTTCCACAAAATGATCTGATATCTTTATTGGAGGATAAAGAAAATCACATGTCAATTCCAAAATTTTACGTTGATGGTGACAGTAAAGAAAAAATTCGTAATAATAAACTTGATACTTCAATTGAATGGGTTGATGGCAGACACAGATTCAAGTATGTGTTGGCAACTCCAGATATTTCTGTAAAAGATTTGGTTGGTCAGATAGATGCAATCAAGATAACAAAGAAAGGTACAGAAATGTATGAAATTGAATCTTATTCCCCAGGTCAATTAATGCAAGCAAAACATGGATT
>QYPM01000010.1 GCA_007280465.1 Nitrosopumilales archaeon | reverse complement strand
TTTGTCCCTGTTGTGGTGGTCTTGGACCTTGTGGTCTGTTACCTTGTTGTGGTTTCTGTCCTGGTTGTTGTGGTCTTTGTCCCTGTTGTGGTGGTCTTGGACCTTGTGGTCTGTTACCTTGTTGTGGTTTCTGTCCTGGTTTATTATTTTGATTTGGTTTTTGTCCGGGCTTTACATTTGGGTGTGATCCTGGAATCGGTCTCATCTTACTCCATAGAACACTCATTCTTGCCTTGTAACCTACACCATATTCTAGCTCATCTGGAACAAGTGTTGCAGGATGGACAAATCCTTGACTTCTAATTGCAATTGCTCTTTTCATTGCAATGTTTCTAACATAATCCCAGTCTGCAGTTGCAAACCCATCTATTGGTCCTGTTAGTACACCATTGTGCATTGAAAACACAAGTGCTGATACAATTGGAATTGCATAGTTGATGCTTGCTGGAGAATTTATTTTTACGGGCATCAGTGGCATGTGATGACTACCTCTTGTGTTTCCTGCCACAAGATGTGGATTGTTAAATGCTGCACCTGCCTCTTCTGTTGCTGGAAAATCTTTCTGAGTTCTAATTATACAGATTGGATCGTCTTTTCCAACATAAGTTCCTGCAATATTATGTAGTCTGTCAGTTGACGCAGATAAAATTGGCTGATTGTCCTTTGTATCTACTGTAGATATTACATATCTTCCAGGATACATCAGTGCAGCTTCAAGTGTTGGCTTGTCTTCCCACATGTTTAGTGTGGCAATTTTTCCTTTTTCTACATCCATTACTGATATCTTGACACCTTTTGCCAAGTTCTGGTTTACAATTAGTCCAGTGTTTGACAATGCATCAACAAACATTCTGTAAAACGGATAGTTGAATGCACCAGGTTCTGTCTTGTCTGCAGCATAAATTGTAAATGCTTCATTTGGTCTTTCTTCAAATGTCAGCTCTGCAACGCCTGGCCCCATGCCTTTTACGTTTCCAGAGAATGAATCTTTTAGGAGGTCTTGGCCTGCACCGTACAGTCCTTCACTCTTTGCAACGCTAGTTGCAGCTTCAAATGCACGCCATGCAAGTCCATGAACTTGAGAATTGTTAACGCCCTTTGTATGAGTCATAACTATGTGGATGTCATCTCCACAATATCCAATATAGGAATCAATGAGTAGTCCTTTACCATCTTTTCTTACTTGTGGCTTTACAAGATTTCTTACGGCGGTAAGTAGGCCCTCACTTGGTCTTGTATGTCCTCCGATTCCGCCAACATCAGCTTTGATTACTGTTACTGTAATTTTCATTATTCATGATGATAAAATAGTTCGATTTATACCATGTGAAAAAAGTTGATCTCAATGATCGAGTCAGAAAATAATTCAATTTTTGGCACAAAAAAAATTAAAAAATGAAAATGCTAATAAAGCCCTTCTCAAGTAACATCCTTCATGAGTACAGCAGCAGCAAGAAAACCTCACTTGAACATGATTGTCGTAGGACACATCGATAACGGCAAGTCTACAACCATGGGTCACTTTTTAATGGAATTGGGCCTAGTGGACGAAAGAACTATCGCATCACATGCAGCCGAATCCGAGAAGACCGGAAAAGGTGACACTTTCAAATATGCGTGGGTCATGGATAATATCAAAGACGAAAGAGAGAGAGGCATTACAATCGATTTAGCTTTTCAAAAATTTGAATCTCCAAAATACTTCTTTACATTAATTGATGCACCAGGCCACAGAGACTTTATCAAAAACATGATCACAGGAGCTTCAGAAGCAGACTGTGCAGTGTTAGTCTTGTCAGCCAAAGAAGGTGAAACAGATACTGCAACCGCACCAGGTGGCCAAGCAAGAGAGCATGCTTTCTTACTTAGAACATTAGGTGTAGGACAACTCGCAGTTGCAATCAACAAAATGGACGACAGCAACTTTTCAGAAGCAGCATTCAAGGCTGCCAAAGAAAAAGCAGAGAAATTATTAAAATCAGTAGGTTACAAGCTTGAAAACGTCGCAATAATTCCAGTATCAGGTTGGAAGGGCGACAATTTGGTCAAGAAATCACCAAACATGCCATGGTGGACAGGTAAAACACTATACGAAGCATTGGATGAATTCAAGATGCCAGACAAGCCAACAGGTAAACCACTAAGAATTCCAGTTCAAGATGTTTATACAATCACTGGTGTAGGTACAGTCCCAGTAGGACGTGTCGAAACCGGAGTTGCAAAACCAGGTATGAAAATAGTTGTCATGCCATCAGGAGCAGTAGGGGAAATCAAGTCAATTGAAACACACCACACTGAAATGCCAATGGCAGAACCAGGTGACAACATTGGATTCAACTTGAGAGGTATTGAAAAGAAGGATATCCATAGAGGAGATGTCATCGGAACAGCTGATGCACCACCGAACGTGGCAAAAGAATTCCGTGCACAAATCATAGTTATTCACCATCCAACAGCAATTTCACCTGGTTACACCCCAGTAATGCATGCACATACAGCTCAAGTTGCAGCAACCATAGTTGCATTCGAAGCAAAAATCAATCCACAATCAGGAGCAATTGAAGAAGAGAATCCAAAGTTCTTAAAGGCAGGAGATTCTGCAATCGTCAGAATCAAGCCAGTGAGACCATTGTGCATTGAAACATTCGGAGAATTTCCAGAAATGGGAAGATTCGCACTAAGAGATATGGGTGCAACAATTGCAGCAGGTATCGTAAAGGAAATTACTGAGAAATATACCAAGTAAGGGACCTGGATGACACAGACAGCCCGAATCAAATTAACAAGCACAAGTCTTCAAAGACTGGACGGGGTCTGCACAGAAATTAAGGGAATAGGAGAAAAAACAGGTGTCAAAGTAAAAGGCCCAACACCATTACCAGTAAAAACATTAAACGTTGTTACAAGAAAATCGCCATGCGGTCAAGGAACAAACACCTATGAAAAATGGGAAATGCGAATTCATAGAAGAGTAATTGACTTGGGTGCAGATGATAGAGCGATAAGACAATTGATGAGAATTAAAATTCCAAACGACGTCTACATTGAACTTACTTTGAAATAAATTTTGATATAAAATGTCTGAACCTACACAAGAAATACCAGTAGAGGAAATTCCAGTAGAAGAAAAACCAGTAACCTTTAGTGTTTACTATTCTTGCATGCGTTGTGGAACAAATGTTTCACAATCTGAATTATCAAGACTGCCAGAAATAAAATGCATCTGCGGTTTTAGAGTATTTACAAAAGTTAGACCTCCCGTAGTAAAAACAATAAAGGCTTTCTAAGAGTCTCTTTTTCCACGATAAGTGTGTGATCTTTGCATATGAGTTCGCATCTCTTCCATACTTGAAAAATTCATGTTACATTTTTTGCAATCATATGTCTTGTCATTATGGTATAGCTGCTGATGTTGCATCAAATATTCTTGTTGTCCAAATTTTTTACCACATATTTCACACTTGAATTTTTTGAATATGTGCATCGCTAGTCCATTTTTGCCTTGTTCACATTCCAACACTCTTTGCATAGTTGTCCATCCAGCACCCAATGTTTCTTTGGATTATATCGTATCATACCAAGTTTTTTGTGACATACTGTACAAAATGATTTTTGATTTTTAAATTCAAGATCCTTTTTATCGAAACAGGTCTTACACAGCAAGCCAGTCATATCCCACTGATATCGTGGTTCCCATAAATCTGGAACGTCCTTTTCCATCCCACACGTGACACATTTTTGTCTCAAACTTAGTTCATAGAACTTTTTCATCTGGGTGACATAACAGTCTCCACAAAGTGGGCCCTCAATCTGCCACTCACTTTTAGGCTTGTGTTTATGCGATACCTCTTTTTTACAGATATTGCAAATAGTTGGCTTTTTGGAAAATAACCCCATGTTTTAAAATGAAACTAAATCCATTAAATAGTTATCATAAAGGAAAGAAAGTGAGAACGCTTGTTCTCAGTTTATCGGCCTAGTACTTCTTCGAGAAGCTGGCCTGCGTTTAACATACCCTTTTGCTTTGCAATCTGCTCAATCTTTGCATATTGTTCAGCTGTAAAACAAACCGGCATTGAACGGTCTTTCATGTAATATAACAGCGATTCTGATTTTATATCCTTTATGCTATCAAAAAGTGTTGATTTAATGAAGGGATTTTGACCCGATCAACGGGGTTTTTGAGATATTACATCTATGAACGCACACAGTATATTTATCTGATCCAATAGATTTTACCATATATTGTTAAAATTCGTTGCAATTTTACTATCAAGTTTTCTTATTGCCAACGCGCTTGTATTATCTGAATCTGCTTTTGGGACAACTGAGAAAAGTAATACAAAAACAACCCCACTTGGAACTGCAAAAGTTTGTAGTGCTTTACAAAAAAAATGGGATATAAAAATAGAAAAGGCAAAACTTGGTATTGAGCACGCACAAAAAGTATGGCAGGACACAATAGCGGTGCATGGTATGGTGGGCATGGGATCAAATATGGAGAAAAATTTGGCAAAAGCTCATGATCAATATTTTATAACAATTCAACAAATGGAAAAAGATCAGATATCTAATAGTTGTCCTCAGACATACTGTGGCCACGGTGAACAACTTTCTGGAAATGTACCTATTGATTTGTGTTTAAACAAGAATAAACCGATTAAAAGTAATAAAGAATCTTGATTCTCCCTTACCGCCGGTACCATTAGTGCATCGTATAACATCCCTGTATCCTTTTTGTTGATTTGCTTTGATCATCAGGATCGATTTTATGAGTTAGTCTTTGAACACATATTCACGCTGACCGCGTAATTCTGGACTACTTCCCACTCCTACCAATACAAATTCTTTTTTGCCTTCAAGAATGTTCTCAGTTGGGCCAAGTTTGCTTTCATGAATCTGTTCGTATTCTTCTAATGATACCTTTCTTCTGTCACCAATTTCTGCCTCTAGATTCATGTTCTTGACAATTTCTTTGTAGGTTGGCATTATGACGCCACTAAAGACCATGGCACTACTACCGCTTCCATATGAACCAAATCCAAATCTTTTGTCTTCTAGATCAGTTCCCTTTTGGAATTCAAACTCTAGACAACTTCTAAAACCCATGTAAAGTGAAGCAGTGTAAATATTTCCTACCGTACTTGATGCAATAAGAGAACTAGCAAGTTTTGAATCATAAGCTTCTTGGAATTCTTCAGTTTGTGTAAATTGCTTAGTAAACGCGTGATCTTTTTGCATAAACTCTTCATCTGCAAGTATTGATTCAATTGTTCCACGTGGATCTTTTGGTACTGGTTCTGGAATTCCCATTTTTTCTATAATTCCCTTCCAGCGAGGCAAGCTACGCCACTCATGTCTTAGAAGATATGTCAATGCCTTTTTGCCCATGTTGCTGTATGGAAGATGCATGTTGATAAAATCAATATAATCTAAAAT
>QYPM01000015.1 GCA_007280465.1 Nitrosopumilales archaeon | reverse complement strand
TTCTATTCAATATCTTATTTCAGCTGGAATAATCTCTTGATAAGAAAATTAGATGCGGTCGCCGGGATTTGAACCCGGGTAACGGGCTTGGAAGGCCAGTGTACTAACCAAACTATACTACGACCGCTCACTGTGCCAATCTTAGACCTACATAATAATTCTTTTTTCGTATTCATAGAGTACACGTGAAATTATGATATGAGCTTCAAGTGGATTTTTGTCTACTAATACTATTTTGTTAAAATAATCTTTATTTTCATCAGAAAATTGACCTTTTGAAAATCCTCCCACAACAAGACAAGTATCATTATTCATCTCCTCTGCTACTTTTTGATAAGAGCTTTTGATACCTTTACTTGAAAGTGCAATTGTTTGTTTTGGATTAATTTTTTTAATTAGTTCTCTAAAACTCATTTCCTTTATTTCAAGAAGTGTGTTGTTATTTTCTTCAATTCTTCCAGTAGCGTATAATTTTTCAACAAGTCCTATGAATCTGTGATACGACTTTGGTAATCTGACATTCTGACCTAAAGAAATAACCTTATCATCAATCGTATGAACAAAAATATTTAGTTTATTTTCAAAATAAAGAGGAATACTGCAAGCTTCAAGTAAAGAAAAATGAACAAGATCTGGCCTTCCTCTTTTTATCTCATTTTTAATTCCCTTCATTGCTGCAAAATGCCATGATATATCAAGTAAAATTTCAGCTGGTTTTTTGTCAAGTCTTCTAGCAGATGCTATAACTGAATTATGCCTCTGTAGTTCTACAGGTACTAATTCTAATGCGGATTCTGCTATTACCAGAGAGAGCAAGATTGTATTTTAAGGGTAGGAATTATTAAACAACATGAAACCTGTAATTAAAGACCTTCTAATAGAGAGGATGCAAATTCTGATTAAAAATGCCATATCATATGCAAGGTCTAATCCAGAGTTGGCAGAAAGACAAGCCGCACTTGCCAAGAGACTTTGTACAAAATATCGTATTAGAATGCCTTATGAGTTGAGGATGCATTTTTGTAAAAAATGTAAAAAGTTCATTGTACCCGGATTTACAGCAAGGGTGAGAATAGGAAGGAGTAATCTCAAATCAATACGCATTACCTGTGGTTTTTGTAACCACACATACAGAAAGATAATTAAAAAACAAATTCCAATAGGTCAATGATTTATAAGACGAACTTTGAATTTTGCTTTTTATGGCAAAGGCATATGATGTACCAGCAGATTTGTTGATTGGTAAATTATCTGATACTTTAAAGAATGAGGATATAGTGCAACCAAGTTGGATACCATTTGTTAAAACTGGCGCACATGCAGTAAAACCTCCGCAACAGAGTGATTGGTATTACACAAGATGTGCATCTCTTCTAAGAAAAATTTACTTGCACGGTCCTATTGGAGTAAACGATCTAAGATCAATGTATGGAAGTGCAAAACCTATTGGTTACGGAGGAGCACATCACAAAGATGCCGGTGGTTCAATAATTAGAACGGCCATACATAGTTTAGAAAAATTAGGTTATTTAGATAAAGTTGAAGGAAAAGGTAGAACAATATCCCATCAGGGTATGAAAAAACTTGATCGTCTATCAACTGAGATCTTAAATGAATTAATTGCAAAAAATCCCAATCTAAAGAAATATTCCTAGTTGTATTATGAGCTCTCATAACCCAAGTGATGATCGAAATCCAAGCGATGCAGAAGTTTCTACCATGAAGGATAGTGCACTAAAAACTCTCCTTACTGCTGAAGCAAGACTGAGACTAAATAATGTTAAATTGGTAAAACCTGACCTTGCAGCAATGGTTGAAAATTATCTCTTAGGATTGGCATCTCAGGGAAGGCTGAATTCACAAATTTCCGATGATCAGTTAAAGCAAATTTTACTGTCTATTCAACAACCCAAGCGAGATTTTAAGATTAACCGTAAGTAGTATAGGGAAAATATATTAGGGGTAAATTGAACGGTTACAAATATGAAAGCAGTTGTTTATGAAAAGTATGCTCCAGATGATGATTACAAGTTAATTCTAAATGTAAAAGAAGTACCTGACCCAAAACCAAAGTCAAATGAAGTTGTTTTCCGTGTTAAGGCAGCTGCCTTGAATTATAATGATATCTGGGGAATGCGTGGACAACCAGTACCAGTTCCGTTACCACACATTTCTGGTTCTGATGCTTCAGGTGAAGTTACTGCAGTAGGGGAAGATGTTACAAACTTCAAAGTTGGTGATAGAGTTGTTTCACATTCAAACATGTCATGCAGAGTTTGTGAAGCATGTACTGATGGAAGAGAATATGATTGTCTAAAGAGATCAATCTGGGGATTTCAAACAGGTCCACTGTGGGGTGCATTCTCTGAATTTACTCATTTACCTGAAGTTAATGTTGCAAAAATTCCAGAAGGTGTAAGCTATGATGAAGCTGCCGCAGCCTCCATGACATTACTTACTTCATGGCATATGTTAGTAGGAAGAGCAAAAATTCATCCTGGTCAAACAGTCCTTATCATGGGAGGAGGTTCTGGTGTAGGAAGCTTTGGAATTCAGATTGCAAAACTATACAATTGTAATGTTATAGCTACAGGAAGTCCAGATAAATTGGACAAACTAAAAGAACTTGGAGCAGATTTCGCTGTTGATCATAGAAAACCAGATTGGAGTAAAGAAGTAAGACAAATTGCAAAACCATTTGGTGGTATAGATGTTTCATTTGATCATATAGGTCAAACTCACTGGAATGATCAACTTACTTTACTAAAGTATGGTGGCACCTTGGTGACATGTGGAGCAACTACTGGCTATGATGCAAAAACAGACTTGAGACACATATTCTTCAAAGGAACTAACATCTTAGGTTCAACACAGGGAACAAAGGCAGAATTAGAACAAGGATTGTACTGGATGGGTAAAAAGAAAATTAAAGCTGTAATAGATTCAGAATATAGCTTTGAAAATGCCGCAGAAGCACATACAAAAATGCTTACTGGAAAAGGATTAGTCGGCAAAATCCTACTCAAACCATAAATAGATTTTATTTATGGCAAGACTCCTTCGTAGTCTCCTGTTTGTTCCAGGTAATAATAGTCGTTTTTTAGAAAAAGCAAAATCACTATGTGCCGACATTATTTGTTTTGATCTAGAAGATTCTGTACCAATTGAAGAAAAAAAATCGGCAAGAAATTTGATTAAAAATGCACTACAAAATAGATCAGAGTATAATTCCGAAATCTATGTGAGAACAAATTCTCCAATATCTGGACTGATACCTGATGACCTACAAGAAATTATTCAGAAAGGCATTGATGGTATTGTGATTCCAAAAGTAGACACTGCAAGTGATATAAAAAAAATTGAAAAAACTATGGTTGGATTGGAAAAGAAACGTAAACTAAAACCAATTGAAATCATTGCATCAATAGAATCTACTATGGGAGTTGTAAACTCTTATTCTATAGCATCATCCAGTAAGAGAGTCTCTGCACTAGTCTTTGGTGTATTTGATTTGTTAAATGATCTTGGTGTAGAATATACAAAGAATCCAGAGGGAGCCATGTATTCAAGAGCAAAAATTCCAGTAGATGCAAGGGCTGCGGGAAAATATGCAATTGATGCAATTTGGCAAGAAATTGATGACACTGTTGGATTAGAAAATGATTCTATAGTTGCCAAAAACTTGGGTTATGTGGGAAAAAGTGTTATTCATCCAAATCAAGTCGATATTGTTCACAAGGTATTCTATCCGACTCGTCCAGAAATAGAATGGGCAAAAAAAGTTATCAATGCATATGATTTAGCCAAAAAAAATAAGAGGGGAGCTACAACAGTTGATGGAAAAATGATTGATGAAGTACATTACAAGAGAGCCGCAACTCTGTTAAATTCAGTAAAAAAATAAACAATATAGCAAGAAAGTTGAATATATTACCTAATTACAGATCTACCTATTATTTGATAAACATAAATCATCTGGATACAAATAAGAATTTGTTAATCATGTTTACTGGAATAATTGCAGGTCTGGGTAATATTGTCAGATTTGATAAAAAAACAACCAATCGCAGTGCTGCAAAAATTGAAATAAAACTAGGTAAAATTGCAAAAGGACTCAAAATCGGAGATAGTGTTGCAATAAATGGTGTATGCCTTACAGCGGTAAATGTTTCAAAAGATATTGCTGAATTTGAAATGGTTGGTGAAACAATAAAAAAAACCAATCTTGGATCTTTGAAAAGTGGCAACAAAGTCAATATTGAAAGAAGTCTAAAGGTTGGTGAACGACTTGAGGGACACTTTGTATTAGGACATGTTGATGGAGTGGGTATAATTTCTAAAATAGAAAAACAACCAAATCAAATAAAAATATGGACAAAAGTTCCAAAAGAATTATCAAAATACATTATCAAAAAAGGCTCTGTTACAATTGATGGTATTAGTTTGACAGTTGTTGATGTACTCAAAGATCAATTCTCAGTTTCAATAATACCACATACGATGAAAATAACTAATCTAAGTTACAAAAAGGTTGGAGATAAAGTTAATATTGAAACTGACATTCTTGGAAAATATATTTTATCTGATGGTTAGTTACTTACCACTATTTTGGTAACTACCAATTTTCTAGTAAGGTTTATAACAATAATGAAAAGCTGATCATATTATGTCCTTAGAAGAAGCTATCTCATCGCTTAGACGAGGTGATTTTATTTTACTACATGATGGAAGTAAACGTGAAAATGAAGTAGATATGGTAATTGCAGCAGAATTTGTAACTCCTAAGCATGTAGCACGCATGCGCAATGATGCTGGAGGACTAATTTGTATGTCGATAAATCATGAATTTGCAACTAGTTTAGGTCTTGATTATATGCATGAAATTTTATCTAGTTCTCAAAAGTTTGATTCAGATTCAAAGAAGATGATTATTGGTACTGCTCCATATGGGGATAGACCATCTTTTTCAATTTCAATTAATCATAAAAATACATTCACTGGAATAACTGACAAAGATAGAGCATTGACAATTTCTGATATGGCAAAATTATACAATAATGAAAGTGATAAGAAAAAAGAAGTTTTCAATTCTACCTTTAAGACACCTGGTCATGTTCCAATGCTTATTGCTTCAGAAGGGTTATTATCAAATAGACTTGGACATACTGAGATGTCAATTTATTTAATGAAACTTGCAGGACTAACACCCATTACAGCAATTTGTGAAATGTTGGACTCTCAAACATATACTGCATTATCTACTGAAAAAGCTAAACAATATGCTACAGATAATGCCATCCCATATTTTAATGGGACTGAACTTGTCAAATTTGCAAAGGAGCATTAATTTTGAATATTGCTATTGTTGTAGCTGAGTTTAACAGTGAAGTAACTTTAAAAATGCTGGAACTTGCTACCGAAAAGGCAAAAATGCTGAAGTTGAATGTAAAATATACCTGTAAAGTACCTGGCGTGTTTGACATGCCTCTCATAATTGATAAATTATTGCAAAAAAAAGATGTTGACGCTGTGATAACTCTAGGTGCAGTAATCAAAGGACAAACAAAACATGATGAACTAATTTCTAATGTTACTGCAAAAGCACTAGTAGAACTTTCAATAAAATATCAAAAACCCGTAACATTAGGAATAACAGGACCTGGAATGAGCGATAGACAGGCACATCAGAGAATACGACCCGTATCTGAGAGAGCTGTAGAAGCTGCCAAGAAATTATCTGAAGAACTGGAGAAAATCAAAAATGATTCAACTAACCATAATTAAGATCACTGGATACGGACCATGGACTCTAACCTTGGGTAGTGACAGAGAACATAGACTTCAGATGCTCCAGGCATCATTATACAAAGAAATACAAAATTTATTTTCAGAAAGAAACTGTCTTGCATTTCCTAACCGATTTGATGAAATCTTTGTAATAACTAACAGTCTTTCAATTGATGATCATATCGAAATTCAAAAACAACTTGTAAAATCATTTGAGCTGGGGTTATCGATGTCTATAGGACAAGGTAACACTCCTTTTGAAGCAAGTTCAATCGCTGACAAGGCACGACGTACTAATACGATGTTGAATAAGGATCACAATATTTTTGGATTCCCACTAGGAAAAGAAGAAAATTCAGTCCAGATTATACACATGGATGTAGATGGTTCTACTTCAGTCTCGGCAAAAAAGTCGCCCTATGAAATATCATTACTTATTATCCAATTATATTCAGAAATGTCAGAATTTTTCCTACAAAGAAATTTACTTACGTTTTTCATGGGAGGAGATAATTTCATGATAATAAGTTCAAATGTAAATAAAGATGAAATAACAAAGTTTCTTGAAATTGTGAAACAAAAATATGATATTTCATTTAACTGCGGAATTGGAACAGCAAAGACTGGAAGAGACGCAGCCAAGTTAGCTACTCAATCATTAGATAAGATTCGCGAACTGAGAGATTCAGGAAAAAAAGATACCCGAATTCTAGAGATAACATGCTGATAAAAAATGTCAGTCTTCTTTATGGTAAAGAACTAGAGTATATTCAAAATACTCATGTAAGAATCACTGGAAAATATATTGGAACAATAGGAGCAAAACTCTCGCCTCATAAAGATGAGCAGGTACTTGACTGTGAAGGTCTACTAATGATGCCTGGACTTATTAATTCGCATACTCATATTGGGGATTCAATAGCAAAAGACATAGGTATAGACTCTGACGTTGAGGAAAAAATACACCCAGTTAGTGGTTTCAAACAAAAAATTCTCAAGAATTCTGATAAATCACATCTGGCAAGTTTTATGAAAAATTCATGTATTTCAATGATTAGAAAAGGCATAACATCATTCATTGATTTTCGGGAGGGTGGTATTGAAGGAATTAATCTATTAAAAAATGCAATATCAAATATTCCAATAAGACCTATTATCTTGGGAAGAATTGAATATTATCAAGATTCAAAATCTATCAAGAATAATGTATCTATACCAGAAGCAAGAAAACTAGATCTAAAAAATCTTCTAACTAACTGTGATGGACTTGGAATCAGTGGTCCAAATGAGTTTAGCAATTCCGCATTAAGATATTTTGCGACATCAAAAAAGATTCGTGCCATACATTCAGCCGAGACTGAAGAAAGTAACAAAATATCTCAAAATACATATGAAAAAACTGAGACTCAAAGAGCGTTACTTTCAAAACCCAACTTTTTAGTTCATATGACTTATGCCTCAAAAAAAGATCTTGCAATGGTAAATAAAAACAAGATAAACATTGTCATATGTCCAAGAGCAAATGGTTCTCTTGCAGAAGGTATCCCAGATATCAATCTAATGCTTGATGCTGGTTGTAATATTGCAATTGGAACTGATAATGTTATGATAAACTCACCTGATATGTTCAGGGAGATGGATTATCTCTGGAAAGTCTCAATGGGTATCAAGAAAAAACGAGTAAAGCCAAAAAATATACTTCAAATGGCTACTACAAACGCTTCAAATCTTTTGGGGGGCAAGATTGGAATTATTCAAAATAATAAAATGGCAGACTGTATATTTATTGAAAAACATTCAATCGATTTAGAACCAATGCATAACCCCCATGCCTCAATAGTTCAACGTGCTTCAGAAAATACAATAAAAGCAGTAATGTATGAAGGAAAATTAGTTCATGGCAAAATCTAGACCTTACGTAATCATTAGTGCTGCTATGAGTATAGATGGAAAATTAGCTACTCATACGGGAAGATCTAATCTCTCATCTAAAAAAGATTTGATACGAGTTCATAAACTCAGAAAGACAGCCGACGCAATACTAGTGGGAAAAAATACGATAAGTATCGATGATCCTATACTTACTGTTAGATATGTAAAAGGAAAAAACCCCATTCGCATAATTCTTGATTCAATGGGAAGTTTATCTCCTAAATCCAGAGTAATAGAAACTGCAAAAAAAATTCCTACCATACTCGTGGTATCAGAAAATGCCCCAAGAAAAGTTGAGAGATTTATTGCAAAAGGAGTTGAAGTAATACGATGTGGAAAGAAAAAAATTAATCTAAAGAAATTATTAGAAATACTTGCAAAAAAGGGAATCAGAAGAATTATTGTTGAGGGTGGAGGTACAACTAACTGGTATTTTTTCAAGGAAAAGCTAGTAGATGAAATTACAATAACAGTTACACCATATGTTCTAGGAGGTAGTACTGCAATTTCTCTAGTTGAAGGTGATG
>QYPM01000063.1 GCA_007280465.1 Nitrosopumilales archaeon | reverse complement strand
TATACAATTTGTCCTGATGATAATCTTGCTTTACTGATTTGTATTACACGCACTTCTTCTTTTGTAATTGGTACATCTTCTACTCTCTCAAAAAGTTCATCTGGAATTCCAGGTGTGCTATGTTTCCACATAAGTTTACTAAATTTTTATCAATATTTAGAACTACTTAATGGACATTATTCCTACAGATGGATGAGTTATGGTAGTTACTAAAATCCAACTGAAAATGAACATGAGAGCATAGCTTCCATATCCTGTTGTGATAAGTTTCTTTTTGTCTGTTGGAAGAATTGGAATCCTCATAGATTTTGCTATTCCAATTGAAACAATAAACATGGTTATCATTATTCCAAGACCTAGGAAGCCTTTGTGAGACTGCATTGAATTTCCAATTAGTGCAGAAAGCGTTCCTGCTAATACTGCCAAACCTACTCTAAGCCAGAATAATTTATCCAGTCCACTTTTTACCTTTGATTCCTCAGTTTGAGTAGATGACCCCGTAGGATTATCGTTACTATCATTAGTATCAGGGTTTTCATCTCCCTTTTTCTTTGGATGTCTTGCCAACTAAATTTTCAAAATAACTCTGATTAATCCCGTTTAAAATGTTTGGTTACTATAACAATAGTAAAGATATAATCAACGGGGAATAGGAATTAGGAATTATGACACTTGCAGGTATAGAACTACGTTATTTGATTACAGAGATGAATAAACAAGTAAAGGACTATTATGTAAGCAACATTTACGGCGTAAGTCGCAATAGTATTCTTTTCAAGCTACATCATCCAGATAAACCGGATTTACTTGTTATGTTTTCTACTTTTGGTTTATGGACAACAAATGTAAAGATAAATCAAATGGAAGAAAACAGACTGATAAAACGATTAAGAAATGATCTTTTACGTAGTAAAATAGTAGAGATCAAACAGCTAGGAAGTGAGAGAATTGTATATGTAACATTTTCAGGATTTGATCAAGAATTTATCTTGGTTGGAGAATTTTTTGGAGACGGCAATATAATTTTGTGCAATAAAGAAATGAAGATTCTATCACTATTGCATTCAATTGATGTAAGACATAGAAAACTTGGAGTTGGTTTGAATTATGTTCCACCTCCTTCTTCTGGATTAAATATTTTAGAGGTTACCAAAGAGAATATCGAAGAGATCAAAACAAGCTCTACACCAATTGTAAGATGGGTAGGAAGAACATTAGGATTACCAGGAAAATATACAGAAGAGATTATCCGAATGACTGGTTTGGATCCAGACAAGTTAGGAAACACCTTAACAGATAAAGAAATTGAAGGTATTTTCAACGCGACAAAAGATCTAATTGATAAAGTAATTACGGGAAAACATGATTCTTACATAATACGTGACATCAAAAATGCAGATGTAATTCCAATACCTCTTGGAAACATGGAAGGAAGAAATGCTGTCAAAGTATCTAGTTTCATGGAGGGATTAGATTCACTTTTTTCAGAGAATCTTCTTGAACATGGTAAATCATCCCAATCTACTACAGCAAATCAGAAAATTACCGAGCTTGAGCACAAACTGGAAGAGCAGAACAAGGCAATTTTACTAGTAAAGGAGAGATCAAGCTCAATTGCAGGTGTAGCAAGAGCTCTTCTTGAAATATCATATACCGGAATATCATCAATTGAAGACCCAACAATTCAGACATTGCTAATCAATTACAACTCACATGTAGCAAGAGAAAGCGGTGTCTTTTTGATTAACATAGAAGGGGAGAAGATAAAGTTAGATCCTCAATCATCAATACAGGCAATTGCTTCAACATTATTTAATGAATCAAAGAAACAGATGCGAGCAACTGATACAATTAATTTAGAAAAGAAAAAGACAGAAAAGAATCTAGAACTTGTCAAAAAACAAGCAAGTGTTGCCCAAGATTCTATTGTATTTGCAGTTCAAAAAAAGAAGGAATGGTTTGAGAGATACAGATGGTTCATTACTTCAGATGGCCGTTTAGCAATAGGAGGACGTGATGCCTCGTCAAACTCTGCCGTAATAAGAAAACATCTTAACCAAAATGACAAGGTGTTTCATGCAGAAATTGTTGGTTCCCCCTTCTTTCTTTTAAGAGAAAGCACTGAAGATGACATTTTAAGTGTAAAAGAAATTTCGCAAGCTACGGTATGTTTCAGCAGGGCATGGAGAGCAGGCATTTCTGGATTGAATGCATATTGGATGCTGCCAGATCAGGTCAAGACAGCTGCTCCAAGTGGACAGTTTATTGCAAAGGGATCATTTGTCATTGAAGGCTCTAAAAATTTTGTTCAGGTTAGCACATTACAGCTAGCTATTGGCTTGTATGAAAAAGATGAAAGTTATTTACTAATGTGTGGTCCTCCATCAGCAATCAAGAAACATTGCATCTATTATGTAACAATAGAACCGTCTGGGACAGATATGGCAGAGCTTGCAAAGAAAGTAAAACTTGAATTTATGAAATTCAAAGAAAAAGAAGAGATAGTAAGAGCAATTTCCATGGATGATTTTACTCGAGTACTTCCTGCCGGAGATAGTCACATAGTAGAAGCTGGTGAGGGAGAAGCATACAATTGAGTACCCAAAAACCAAGTTTTGTAGTAGATGCAATGTTGGGTAATCTAGCAAAGAAATTAAGAATTTTAGGATATGATTCAAAATATTCTTCGTCAATTGAAGATGATAAAATAATTTTAATTGCAAAAAATGAAAAACGCATAATTTTAACAAAAGACGAACAGTTGACAAAAATTGCTGAAAAGCAAAATGTTAGTTTTGTTCTAATTAGAGGAAATGATGAATTAGAACAGATTATACAAATAAATGAAAAGTTCAAACTCGATAGATTTGAAGTAGTTACAGATAATTCTCGATGTATTGCTTGCAATGGAAAGTTAGAAGTAGTAGAAAAGTTTAGAATCATAGGAAAAATTCCAGAGGGAGTAATAGAACGAGAAAAAAAGTTTTGGATGTGTGATTCTTGTAAAAAGGTGTACTGGGAAGGGACTCATTTTGAAAAACTTCAAGAATTTGCAGCCAAACTAAATGATAGAATAAAATGAGTTTGTCAGATGAAGATGGTCAAATATTAGTAAGAACTGCCAGATTAGCTGTTACAGAGTATCTCAAGAAAGGAAAAAAAATTCAACTAACAGATGAGATAAAATCCAAGTTTTCGTACAAGTCAGGAGTCTTTGTTACACTAAACAAGGAAGAAAATCTAAGAGGATGTATAGGATTTCCAACTCCAGACAGAATATTACATCAATCTCTTGTGGATGCAGCAATAGCATCGTCTACAGAAGATCCTCGTTTTCCTCCTGTAATACATGAGGAATTAAATGAAATTACATTTGAAGTGACAACACTAACCCCACCTGTCCAGATCAAGGTCAAGGATCCATCAGAATATCCTAAAATGATTAAGATAGGTAGGGATGGTCTTATCATAAAATGGGAGTTTGGAGCAGGGTTACTTTTACCTCAAGTTCCTGTAGAATATGGATGGAATGAGGAAGAATTTTTGGGTCATGCTTGTGAAAAAGCAGGAGCTCCTGCCAATTTCTGGAAAAGAAAAAGTACAATGGTTTTAAAATTTGAGGGAATTGTTTTCAAAGAAATAGAACCAAACGGGTCAATCAAGAGATTAGAATTATGATATTTGTCCTTTAATTGCATCAAGTACAACTTCTTTATCTTCTTGCAACGAGTCATAATCATTTTTGCTTGCAACAACTAGAGGAATGTTAGATATTGCACATCCAGATGCTGTTGTCAGATCTGCTTTTAGACAAATCATTGCTAATGGTGCACAGTGATTATATTTCAAAGAATATATCGTATATGCCCCAACACTACTTCCTATCCCATAAGGAAATACAAGAATTTTATCACCAATAGATTTTCCAAAGAGATCATGGTTTTTGTCATGCACTACTCCTGTTTTCTTGTCAATTCCTCCAAGAAAGTTTAGTGGATTTTTAGCTACAAGTAGTGAACCCTTTGCCTGTCCCTTAACAATTACCTTTACGTTCATTTTGTTTCCTCTTCTACTATTTTTTTGAGGCTCTTTAGATTGACATCAACTTTGTTTGAAGTTCTAAGATAGTAAGCTCCCTTTACACTATTTGTTGTAACAGAATCTACTTCTTTGTTATCAACTAGTGGAGATAAACAAGTACAACAGTCAAACAAGAATTCTCCTCCAGCATGTTCTATTTCTTTTCTATAACCCAAGTCTAGCATTTGTCCTTTGATTGCACTTGGGCAAAATATCATACAACGTTTCTTAAATGATCTTCCTTTGAGCATTGCTGCTAAATCACCAATCTCATCTAATCCAAGTTGAGGACTACCAAGTGTGATCAAATCTCCGCTCTCAGATGTGTTAAGCTCATCATGAATTTTTTGCATCTCTTTTTTATCAAAATCTATCTTCTCACCCTCTTCTTCTCCAAATGTGAACATTCCACAAGCTCCAGATGTACCCATTCCTGCACATAGAGATTTGCAACTGCGTCTATCAAGTCCATTTACTCCAGATAGTGCAACTGAGCTGCCTGCCACTTTGCCTGCAAAATATCCAAGCATTCCATAAGTCAATTCATCAGGAGACTCAACTTTCATGCGAATTGTCAAGTTTGGTTTTCTTGTCTTGTCATCTCTTAGATCAGAGCATGGACTTTTACCTGTAAGTGCACTTGCAAGTGCACTAAATGCACCTTCCTTGTTTGTTACAAGTCCAGAAAAAGAGTTTGCATAAATTGCAGCATTACTTTCTGCAAATGAAACCTGAGTACCTTGTTTTGGTACATCAAATATTTCATATGGAATACAAGAATAAGACGGAATTGCTCCCATTTTTTCATACGAGTTTTTTATGCTTCTCTGATTTTCAATAAAGTTATCATCTAGATTATAACGTGTTACTGAATCAAAATCAAATCCCATTGGATTAACTGTAGTCTTTACCTTGAATTTAGCATCCTGACTTAGATGTGAAAGAAAGTCTCTTCCTGCATCTCCTATTGTATTATAATTAACTCCAGATAGATGTGCCCATTCTATTGGAATTAGCCTATCAGAGTCTGATGCTTCACCAATTGCTACAAGTGTTCTATACGCAAGAGCTAGAGTTTCTCCTTGCTTTCCGTCTAAAGCAGACTCTTCTTCTTTTGTTAATTCCAATATTTCACTTTGTTATAACAGATATAATACTTGTGTGGTCAATTATAAAATTAATTGGATAAGATTGGAAGAATTTTAGATGGAATGATTACAACAATGAATCATGTAAAGCCACCTAGAATGACTGCACTCAGAGAACTACGTGAGGCTGAAAATGGTAGTCCTCTAAGTATTCTAATAGGAACAATACTTTCTGCCAGAACAAGAGATGAAAGTACTTCAGCTGTAGTAAGAGAATTATTTTCAAAATATAAAACTGCTAGATCACTTGCAAAAGCAAAACTATCAGATGTTGAGAAAATAATCAAGAGAACTGGTTTCTATCATGTCAAGGCAAAGAGAATAATTGAAGTTGCATCTATCATAGATACAAAATATTTAGGTCTAGTTCCAAAAACTATGGAGGAATTGATTAGTCTGCCAGGAGTAGGAAGAAAGACTGCAAATTGCGTTCTAGTTTATGCTTTTGATGAACCTGCAATTCCTGTTGACACACACGTTCATAGGATTTCCAACAGACTTGGACTGGTTAAAACGAAAATTCCAGAGGAGACAGAGATTGAACTAATGAAAAAGATTCCAAGAGAATATTGGATTAGAATAAATGATACTTTTGTCATGTATGGTCAGAATATCTGCAAGCCAATTTCACCAATGTGTTCTGTTTGTCAGATAAAAAAAGAATACAATTATTACAAAACTAGGTAGATCTCTTCTTGGTTTTCAATAATAATATAATCAGAC
>QYPM01000053.1 GCA_007280465.1 Nitrosopumilales archaeon | reverse complement strand
GGAGAAAGATGGACTAGACCACTACCTGTTTGAATGTCAACAAAACTTTCTGCAACTGCGATGTGAAATTTGGGTGATTTTGAAAACTCTTTTAGTCCCGAAATCTCGTCTAGTAATGGATGGATGTATTTTTTCCCTTCAAGTGTTGATCCTTTGATAGTTTTAATTACTGTATGTTTTTCTATTTTTGCCTCTTTCATAAATTCCTCCAATCTTTTTTCTCCTACTACCCATGTTTCACTTTCAACTTTCACATGAACATAATTCTCATCTGGATTTAGGCCAACCATTGTATCGGTGACTAGAGTAAACGGCATTGTAGTCCAGACAATTAAATACAAATCCTCATCTTGTAATTTTACTTTATAGTAAAGAGATGGGTCTACTACAGTATCATACCCCTGATTTACTTCTGAATGACTAAGTGATGTCTGGCAGCTGGGACAATATGCTACTACCTTGTATGATTCTGATAAAATTCCTATTTCATGAGCCTTTTTTAGATACTTCCACTCTCGCTCGATATATTCGTCCTTGTATGTCCAATATGCTTTTTGTTGATTAAATGACATGCCAAGAAGTTTGTCAACCTCCAGCCATTTTTCATTAAATTTGTGAACAATTTTTTTACACTCTGAAACTAATTTCTCAATTCCTGCTGATTCTAAAACTTGTGACTTGCTTCCTGAAATGCCTAATTCTTTTTCCACTTGTAGCTCTACTGGAAGCCCCTGGGTATCCCACCCTGCATTAAAAATTACCTTGTAACCTCGTAAAGTTGCATATCTATACCACAAATCCTTCATTATTCTTCCACGAAGGTGACCTGCATGCGGTGTTCCATTCATTGTGGGCGGACCTTCTATGAATGCAATCTTTTTTGTTTTGTTTTGTGATTCAAAAATTAATTTCTCTAAATCTAGTCCTGCTAATTGATCTTTTACTTCTTCTTCTATTTTCTTTGGATTAAAATCAGTAGATAACTGCATTCAAGGTTGAAATGAATTGTATCATATTATAAAGGTACAAAAAATGAAAAAAGAAAAGTTATTGTTTATGTCTTATGGATTAGTATGTCCGAATCCTTGTGGTGTGTATGCTATCTTGATTGCATTAAGTACTACTACTTGACCGTTTGAATGGTTCAAATCCCATGATCTAACAATTATGTGACTTGTATCCAATGTCTTAGCTGGAACTATGTGGAATGTAAGGTACAGAAAATTACCGCTGATTTTTGCAGTAACTGTTCCACTTTTTAGCAATCCATTAGGATCAGATTTTGATACACCAGTGTTTTTGTCCCACTCGATGTATGTGTTGGTCTGATATGTTTGAGGATCAGTACCTTTGAGGTCTAGGAATAATATTCCATGTTGAACCAATTGAGGGCCATCATGATTGTAGATTTTTACTGTTATCTCTGATGGGTTGTTCACATACAATGTTTGTGTCTTGATTGTATTAGTATAATGTGAGACATCAAACGTTGCACCATTGATAGAAAGACCATTGGTGTATGTAGCATATGTGCCGCCTGATGTTGATGATGTGCCACCAAGCAAGCCGCCAAACTGTGGTCCACGTCCAAATGTTGTTCCATATCCGTTTAATGCAAATGCTGGTGCACTGGACGCAACAACTAATGCCATTAATACGAACAGGGTCAAAGCACTTGATGCCTTAACGAGTTTGCTATTCATGGTTTTCTTTCTAAATAGTGCACATATAACTATTTATCATATGCCCAGAAACGATATACTTCATAACCTATGGAAAATGATTCATCTCTTCTATAGTCTATGATGTTAGGCTTATTTTTGAATCAACCTTGATGTGGATTCGTTCACCATTGTGGACATGGTCATTATAGATCATTTTTGTCTTGATTCCTTTTTTATTGAGATATCCCTCAAGCAATAAAGCCCAAGGAATCGAGTGACCGCTGTTGAGTTTGGATTCTATTACAAAGTGGTTTGCGTTTGATTCATACTTTAGATGTCCAGAACATGTTATGTCTAGTGTAGAATCGACAAGTGCTATAATTTCATCAAGTGTCTTTGATTCAAGATCAATGCCATTTTTATTCAAGAAATTCAAAATATCAATTCCCTTACTCTTTGAGTTTATCATAGAATTTAGCACATAGCCCAATCCATTTTCAGTTATAACTTGAATTGCCTTCAATGTTTCTTGAGCATCACTTTTTGTCATATCTGCCAAATTGCTTATCTTTATTCCATTCTTCCATATTTGATCAAATGACTTGACCTGATTAGTTCCTAACACATCTGTAGAGTGAAATATTGCACCTTTTCCATTATTGCTGTTTATCATAAGTATTTCAGAATCATCAAAGATGAAGACATTTTGTGATATGTCTGATGTCTTGATCTTGATTCCTGTTGGTAGTCCATGAAAAGTCTCAGAGCCTACAAGGCCTGGTGGAATTACTATCTTGACATCAATGTCTTTTCTCAAGACATGAAGAAGCACTTCTTTGCATTGTGATAAAAGATTGAGCCCCCACGAATCTATTACTACATGTATTGATGTCTTGGAACCTTCTATCATTGTCTGAAGTTGTTTGAATACATAGTTTGGAGCCAAGTGGAAGTATCTTTGCTCCTCTGATCCTCTTGCCTTTTTGCTATCCTCGCTTAGCTCTTTTAATTTTGTAATAAGACTATTCATTGCATTTACTCGGTTAATCTGTTCTTGGATAATTTCATCAAAAGCGTCTTCTGGTGCGATTGCAGTACACATTATTGGTTTACTTTTTGATATTATCGCAATCTTTTTTTTCTCAAGTTTAAGCAAGGTTGGATAAACTTTGGTTCTTGGTAAATTGGAGTAATATGCTAGTTCTCCTGCAGAAATTGTACCCTTTGTAATCAGAGTGACATAGGCTTGTGCCTCATACTTGCTCAACCCAAACTCTTCTAGACTTACGGCTAGGTCTTGGCCTTTTACCATTGTTTGAATTTATCAAGTTCAAAGGTAAGGTGAATAGCTAAATTCATTGAACAAAGCTTGGAAAAAATACTAAGCTGTATCCATGGATTGTGTGACTGTAGTGACATGACTTGACGTAACAAGGACCGTATATGTATAAAGTCAAGTCTATTGTTGGGAATGATAAATCAATCAAAATGGATTATTGAAAATAATAGTAAGAGCCAACTTGTACGGGCAAGCACAATCAAGCCGAGAATTGATTACGCCACTGAAATTGTAGATGGTTTGCTTGATGTTCTGGCACGACACCGACAAGATGTAAACAAAAATAATTTAGAGTTGTATCAAAGACTAGACAAGGACTCTCAGGTACTCTCTACACTTGAAAAACAAGTTCGATATGAACTTGAACTGTCTTATACGATTGAATCGCTAAGGCAGGTAAGACGAAGTATTGATTGTATAGTTGGACTTGGAAACGTTCCTACCGTACTCTCTCCGACAATATCTGTTGTTAGAACGATTAGGTCTAAACTCTTGGCGCTCATGCCGGCTATGGATTTTCAATTAGGGGAATTGTCATTACTGTTGGGTGGAATTATAATTGATGCCGCACACTTGGCAAGCACAAACTTGGACTTTGGCAAGGCAAATGAGGTCTCAAGCAGGCTATTGGATGAAGCTAAATTGATCGCCGACTCTAAAATATACAAGCAGTTCCCTAATCTAGATTTCTGGTAAGGCACTGATATGTTAAATTTTACAAAGAATGATAACCAATCTGACTTGTCTGATCATCTTGATAAAATCAAGACACTGTCTTCAAAAATTGAGCAAAAAATATCTCAAAAGGGAAAAGACGAAAGTGATTCTTTTATTGAGACTCTGTCTGTCGAGGAGTTAAAAGACATAAGGCAAGTGATGCAGGCTGCAGAATATTTACTTACAAAATATCACGATAAGCGTGATATCAAAGTCTTTTTAGAAGAGTTTATTGGAATTATACTAAACGCATCAAACTCTGTTAATGGATTGAAAACTGAACTTGAAGACTTGGTTATATCTGCGGAATTTGCATTACACCAGATTCAGACATTGCACGATGATGTGACTGAGAATCTTGCCTTTGGCAAAGTACCTCAAACCAAGATTGATGACTTTAGGATCCCTTCTCTTCTAAGCACTCTTACTCCAAAAGTTGAACCTGTAAAAATTGAGCCTGTAACGACTGAAATACCGAGAACTGAAGTTGGTTCAATTAATTTAACAAATTCTGCTAGACGAGTTAACACCGGTGATTACCTTGAAAGAACAGCAGTCGAGATATAGTTGATGATATTATGAGTCTAGCCCCACAAGAATTAGAAAATAGCGCAAGCAAATTTGCAGCAGAAGCAATAAAACTTGATTCTCAAGGTGCCAGAGGAATGGCAATTGCAAATTATCAAAGAGCGATTGAATCACTTGTTAAATTAATCCAGCTTTATCCTGAAAACAAACTAAACAGAGTATATCAAGAGAGAACTGCCGCATATCAAAATCGCATCAAGGCATTGCAGCTGAATAATGTTGAATTGGAACCAGCTGTAGATCCAAAAGCAACTCCTGAAGAACAAAAACAATCTCTTACCAAAAATGAACTAGACTCACTGATAATGAAGGAAAAACCAAACGTAACATGGCAAGAAGTCATCGGCTTGGACGATGCAAAGAATGCTTTACGAGAATCAATTGTATATCCTGCAAAACGACCAGACCTGTTTCCACTTGGATGGCCAAGAGGAATCTTACTTTATGGTCCACCGGGTTGTGGAAAGACAGTCATTGCGGCAGCTACTGCAAACGAGATTGATGGTTACTTTATCAACGTAGATGCAGCATCTATGATGAGCAAGTGGCTAGGAGAAGCTGAGAAAAATGTCTCTAAACTATTCCAGATGGCAAGAGGCTTGGCAGAAAAAGAAGGACTTCCAGTTATATTATTTATTGATGAAGTAGACTCCCTTCTTGGTAATCGTAACAGTGAGATTGGTGGAGAGATTCGTGTCAAAAACCAATTCCTAACCGAGATGGATGGAATCAACGGTAAAGGAAAAGACCTCAAACTCTATGTCATTGGTGCAACAAACAAACCATGGAGTCTTGACTGGCCATTTCTTAGAAGATTTACCAAGAGAGTTTATGTTTCACTTCCATCACTTGAAGCAAGAGAAGCACTCTTCAATCTCTACACTGCACCATTACACAAGGATGATAAAGTAAAGGCAATGGAGCTTGCAAAACTTGCAGATGGGTATAGTGCATCTGATGTTAAAGATATTTGCCAGTCCGCACAATTGATGGTTGTAAATGATTTGTTCCACTCCCCAAACTTTGGAGAAGAAGTATTGGGAGAGCCAAAATCACAACCGCGTATACTGACAACAGCTGACTTCAAAGAGATCGTATCAAGAAGAAAGCCAAGTGTTAGCATGGAAATGATTAGGGCCTACTACAAGTGGACTGAACAATTCAAAGCACTCTAGATTTTATTTTTTAAACAATTTTGTTTTTGCAAAAATCTCTGTTTTAAAATTTAGATCGGCATAAAATTTAAATTCCTATCAAAATCCACATGCAGAGGGTTTCAAGGATACCGACAAGAAAGGCCAAACATGCAAACAAGTTTGGTATATTAATTTTAGAAGATGGGACTATTTTTGAGGGTATGGGGTTTGGCTATTCTACCACTGTCTTTGGTGAAGCCGTATTCAATACTGGTATGACTGGCTATATTGAGGCACTCACGGATCCTTCCTATAGTGGACAGATTCTAACACTTACCTATCCTCTTGTGGGAAACTATGGCGTTCCTGACCCTATGGCAAAAGACTCCGATGGTATACGAAAAAACTTTGAATCTGAAATGATCCAGGCAAGGGGGCTAGTTGTACATGAATTATCCCTTACAGCAAGCCACTGGAATTTATCCCTGACACTTGATGAATGGCTGTATAATGAAAAAATTCCAGGAATTTCAGGAATTGATACAAGGGAACTTACAATAAAACTTAGAACAAGTGGAGTAATGATGGGAGCACTTGCAGTATCTGATACCCCAATTGATGTATCAGAACTTAAGAAGAAACTGGTATCTGCTAAAAAATACAACGATGAGGAATTTATGAATGCTGTATCTACAAAAGAGCCACAAATATTTGGTTCAGAATCTGAATCAATTGTGGTAATTGATACTGGAGTAAAAAATGCAATATTGCGAAATGTTCGAAGCCTGGGATACAAGGTAATCAAAGTTCCATGGAATTATTCAATTGAGAAAATTTTATCATACAATCCAAAAGGAGTTGTTGTCTCAAATGGGCCAGGCGATCCGCTCAAGTGTGGTGAAACAATGAAGACTGCAAAATCATTAATTGAGAAAAATATTCCAACACTGGGAATTTGTCTTGGCGCACAAATCTTGGGACTGGCAGGTGGTGCAAATACTTACAAGCTAAAGTATGGCCACCGGGGACAAAACAAATCCTGTATTGATCTTGATAGCAACCACGTTTATGTTACTAGTCAAAATCATGGATACTGTATTGATCCCGAATCTTTGAAAAATACTGATTTTAAATTGTGGTTTACAAACGCAGATGATAAAACAGTAGAAGGAATAAAACACAAACAAAAAAAGATAATTGCTGTACAGTTTCATCCAGAGGCATCGCCTGGACCTTTTGATTGCATGTTTATTTTTGAAGAGCTCAAGAAACTCATAGGGGAGGACAATGCCAAAAGATGAGTCGTTAAAGAAGATTCTAGTTCTTGGCAGTGGGGCAATCAAAATCGGAGAAGCAGGCGAAAGTCACTTCAAGTGGCCGTCAATTCGACTACTCCGGTAGCCAGTGCCTCAAAGCCATCCAGGAAGACGGAATCAAGAGTGTACTTGTAAATCCAAACATTGCCACAATTCAAACTGATACAAGGTTTGCAGACAAGGTATACTCTATTCCTGTAAATCCTGAATATGTGGAATCTATCATAGAAGCAGAAAGACCTGATGGTCTAATGCTTGGCTTTGGAGGCCAGACTGCACTCAACTGTGGAGTAAAGCTAGATGAACTTGGGGTTCTAAAAAAATATGGCATCAAAGTACTTGGAACTCAGGTTACTGGAATCCAAGCCACTGAAGATAGACAGCTCTTCAAGGATTCCATGATTGCATGTAATGTACCTGTTCTCAAAAGTAGGACAGTATACAACTTCGAAGACGCAAAAAAAATTGCAAATGAATTGGGCTATCCTGTTATTGTAAGGGTAGCATATACGCTAGGTGGAAAAGGTGGAGGTGTTGCACACAACGAAATCGAATTACATGAAATTGTATCAAGAGGTCTTAACGCAAGTCTGGTGGGTCAAGTTCTAATTGAAGAATATGTGGGTCACTGGAAACAAATTGAGTATGAAGTAATGGCAGATTATACTGGAAACAATGTGATAATCTGTAATATGGAAAATGTACTTTCAATGAGAGTTCACACTGGAGATAACATTGTAGTAGCACCATCTCAGACACTTGACAATTATGAATATCAATTATTGCGTTCTGCCGCATTACGTGCTGCAAAACATGTGGGAATTGTTGGAGAGTGTAATGTTCAATTTGCACTAGACCCAGATTCTGACAAATATGTTGCAATTGAGATGAATCCAAGACTTTCTCGCTCATCGGCTCTTGCAAGCAAAGCAACTGGATATCCTATTGCATACATGGCAGCAAAAATTGTGATGGGATATACTTTGCCAGAACTTGTAAATCGTATCACAAAAACTACAACTGCCTGTTTTGAGCCATCTCTGGATTATATTGTATGCAAACACCCTAGATGGGATTTTGGCAAGTTTGAACTTGCTAATCGTAATCTTGGACCTACCATGAAATCCGTAGGTGAGGTCATGGGTATTGGGAGGTGCTTTGAAGAGTCATTGCAAAAATCAATACGAATGCTAGAAATTGGAAACGATGGCCTAGTTGCAAATCGTAGTGGTGACAAAAAATACGACATTGAAGAGATTGAAAATAAACTCCAACATGCTGATGATCGTATCTTGTACTATGTTGCAGAGGCAATCAGACAAGAAATGCCTGTTGAGCGTATCTACAAGCTCTCTGCAATTGACCCGTGGTTTATAGAAAAAATAAAAAATATAGTAAATTCAGAAAAAAGAATCAAAGAGTCTAAACTTGAAAAAGATGTACTTCACGAGGCAAAAATATTGGGCTTTTCTGACAAACAAATTGGAAGGCTGACTGGAAAAGATGATCTTGAGATTAGAAAATTAAGGAAAAAAGAGGGAATCTTACCTGTTGTGAAACGAATTGACACACTTGCAGCAGAGTGGCCTGCCAAGACCAACTATCTATACCTGACATATGGTGGAAATACAAGTGACTTTGAGATAACAACTGACTCTCAAAAAATAGCTGTACTTGGTGCAGGTCCATACCGAATTGGTAGCAGTGTAGAGTTTGACTGGGGGACAGTAAACATGGTCTGGGGATTAAAAGAAAACGGTGTAAAAGAAGTATCTGTAATTAACTGCAACCCAGAGACAGTATCGACTGATTATGATATCTGTGATAGGCTATACTTTGAAGAACTCACACTAGAACGAGTTTTAGATATTGCAGAATTTGAAAAGTTAGATGGTATTGTTACGGCAGTAGGAGGGCAGACTGCAAACAATCTTACTCCAAAACTTGCACAAAATGGAATTAAAATTATTGGAACATCTTTTGAGGATATTGATAGAGCTGAGAATCGTTCTACATTTAGCAAAGTACTTGATGATCTAAATATCCGACAGCCCCCATGGCAGGCATTTTCAAGTCTTGTTGACGCTAAAAAATTTGCAGTAAAAGTAGGATATCCAGTTCTTGTAAGACCCTCCTATGTCCTAAGTGGAGCTGCAATGAAAGTTGTATGGTCTGAAACTCAACTCAAAAAATATCTCCAAGAGGCAACCAATGTCTCACCTGACTATCCTGTTGTCATAACAAAGTTCATGCTAAATTCACTTGAAGCAGAAGTTGATGGTGTGGGTGATGGAGAAAATGTTGTGATTGGCGCAGTGATTGAACATATTGAAGGTGCCGGAGTTCATTCTGGAGATTCTATGATGTGTATTCCTCCATGGACTCTAAACAACAAAGCAATTGATGCTATACTTGATTACACGCAAAAAGTAGCTGTTGCATTTAAGATCAAGGGACCATTTAATCTGCAATTTTTGATACACCAAGACCAGGTCTATGTGATAGAGCTTAACATCAGGGCATCACGCTCCATGCCATTTGTCTCAAAATTTGTAAGGATGAATCTTATCAATCTGGCAGCGCGTGCAGTATTGGGCAAACCACTACCACATGTTCAAAAAGATAGATGGCGTAAAATTCATAATTATGGTATCAAAGTTCCACAATTTTCCTTTATGCAGCTTGAAGGTGCAGATGTTGTATTGGGTGTAGAGATGCAGTCAACTGGTGAGGCTGCATGCTTTGGTGAGAGTTTCTACGATGCACTTGCAAAGGGGCTGACATCTGTAGGGTACTCTCTTCCAAAAGAGGGCTCTGTACTTATCAGTGCAGGTGGGTCTGAGAACAAGGAAAAACTGTTGCAGACTGCACTTTTACTCAAAAGCCTAGGATACAAATTACTTGCAACAGAGCATACTGCAGAATTTCTGTCGGATAAAAGAATAGGCGATGTTGAAGTAGTCTATAAAATAAGTGAGCCAGAAAGAAAGCCAAACATTGCAGATTTGTTATATGAGCGAAAAATTGATTTTATCATAAACGTCCCAAGCACTTCAACACTTGAAAAATATGTTGGCATGCTTTATGATGAATACCAAATTAGAAGAAAGGCAGTAGAGCTTGGAATTCCAGTACTGATAACTACAGAGCTTGCAGATTCTTTTGCAAAGACTTTGGAATGGCTAAAGCATAACGAGACGACCAAAAAACCATTGGAATCATACGAGAAGATAGACTAGTATCAAATTACATTTTCAAGTATTGATTCGTCCCCAATTATAGTTCCATCAAGTGTTACAACTTTGGCAGAGTAGAGATCCTTGACTCTCTCAAGTATTGGAGAGATTGATTTTTTATGATATCTTTTAGTTGTGGCAAAAAAATACTTGTTAAAAGATGGGATGATGATTATCTCGATCTCTCCTTTACTTGATGAAAATATTTTGCTCTTGTCTGCCTTGATTGATACCCATAATCTTTGTCCGTCCAATACTGAGCCTTCTTGGAAATACACTGGATGAAGATGACCCATTACAATTCTGTTTATCTGAGAGAAATTCTCAGACGGCATTACATGACCATGTGTAAGCAATGTGTCTCCTATAACTAGACCTGATGGTCCTGTCATGGTAACATAGTCTGGAACTAGACGGGACAAATTGCCGTCATGATTTCCTGGTATTACTATGGTGTTTATTTTTTTTCCAATCTCAAAAAACATTGGTACTGTCTGCCACTCTATCTTTGAGATTGACTCTATTCCTGATTTTACATCTCCCAAGAGAATGAGGGTATCAGGTTTTTCAGATTCAATCAGGGAATGAAGACTAGAATGAATCTCTTGAATCATCTCCTCGGGTCTTACATTGATGTCATTTGAGATCATACCAATCTCAAATCCTATGTGTAAATCAGTTACAACCAGAAATTTTTTACCATCTTCTAAAATTAAGGCTGGCTGTGAAGGAATTATTCTTGTCTTTACCATTTAAGATATACGTAACTTTTTTCAATTAAATTCTTGTGAAAGAGTCTGGAAATATAGAGTCTATTGTATCATCAAAGGGCGTAAAATTACACCTGTTTGAGCCAAGCAACAGAAAGATCTGGACTGTAGTAGGGAAAGAAAATGAACACTGGCTTGACTTGGATTTAGGATATTGTTCATGTGAGGATTATTACTATAACGCAATGGAAAAGGGAAGACCGTGTTATCACCTAAGTGCGGTCAAAGCTGCAATGGAACAAGACAAAATTGAGGTGGTAAAATTTCAAGATTCAGAGTTTGAGAGTTTTATTTTAGCTCTAGTACAAGATCTAGTTTAGATAAAAGAAATCTAAATCTTGATTGAAAAAATCAATTGAACTAAAAACTATCTGTTATCTACTTTAGAGGTATTGTAAACAGATCTTCTTTTGAGACTCCTTTCCAGAGTCCAATCATGCCTTCTGGTTTTACTTCTTCTACCTTTGTTATTTTTTGGATTTTTATGTGATCAGGAGTTGGAGGCATCCAAAGCATTGCCATATAATCGCCTATATTTCCTACAGTGTCAGGTCTTGCAGATGAAATCTTGTCTTTTGCAAATCCATTTGCAACAAGTGCATCTGTTGCAGATTGTTCTAAATCTCTTCTACCATGCGTAAAAAGATAAACAGCTTTTGTTGTATCTACTTGAATCAATAAAGTACATCCAGAACATTGCTTTAATCAATATTACTAAATTCAATCTTGGATTATATACCTCATAATCAAAGCCGAAAGCATTGGTCAATGTTCTAGTTGT
>QYPM01000029.1 GCA_007280465.1 Nitrosopumilales archaeon | reverse complement strand
CCAAAAAACGGGATTTGTAATATTGCTTTTTAATAATTCTGTCATCATATTTGGTGTAATAATCAATGAAAAAAAGAACAATTCTAGTCATGGAAATTATGGTTTTATCGGTTCTTGTTACTGCCTTTTCAAATTACTTTGAATCTGCAAAAGCTGATCAAGGCATATCCCCTGCCTCGCTAAGAATGGACGCAAGACTTTGGGATAAAAGTGGAACAGTTGATGATAAATTCTTAGGTTCTTTAAGCACACTTGTAGACCAAGGAAAATTGGTGATTTCAAAAACACATTACTCAAGTAAAGATCCGATGCCAAATTGTAATGCAGATATTAAACCAGGGGTGGATTTACATCGATGTTATCTTGCAGGTAGAGACTTTTCAAAAGTAAAATTGGATAATTCGAATCTCTCCTATGCCGACCTCTCTGGAGCTATCTTAACAGGTGCAAGCCTAAAAAATGTAAATCTGTCAGGTGCGGATCTATCAGATGCAGATTTGAGTGGTGCAAATCTCTACGGTGCAAAATTGTATGGCGCCAACTTGGTGGGAACTGTACTTAAAAAAACTAATTTATCTCAAGCCTCTTTGACTGGTGCAAATCTGAACTATGATGATCTATCACAAACTACTATGCCGTTTACAGACCTCTCCTATGCAAGCATCAAAGGTGCTAATTTGAAAGGTACAAATCTTTCAGGGGCCAATTTATCATATTCGGTTCTTACAGGTTCCAATCTCTATGGGGCTTCATTATATAATGCGAACTTTTTCAATGCTAATGCTGGAAACATCGTGCTTTCTAATACTGTAATTGGAGGGGCAAGCTTTTTTGGTACAAATTTGACTAGATCCGATCTATCAAACGATGATCTGACTGCTGCCAATTTTTCATATTCTACACTTGAATCCACCAATTTCTCTGGGTCTGTCCTGATAGGTGCAAATTTTGATTGGGCAAAATTTAGTAATACACAATTTGAGAAGAGCAATCTGTCTGATTCCTTCCTAACTAATGCTGTATTTCATGGAGTGAATTTTCATAATGCTGATCTGAATAATGTTGATTTGACTGGCGCCCAATTCTCAAATACTATTCTAACTTGTCTTGATAATCAAATCTGCCAAAAATCATAACTTTTCTTTTAAAACCCCGTTTTGCATATTTGAACAACTACTCTTGAAGAATGAATTTGGAGAAGAAATGCTGACAAATTGTTTCTCTTCTGTTTGTTCATAATGTAGAAATGATATCTTAAATCAAAATGATTCCTTACGTTGTCATGATGAAAAATACCGCCCGTGATACCGCATCATTCTATAATGCCATTCTACATTCCTTAGCAGATGAACAAATTATGACCATAATAAATTGCACACGTGATACTGCAAAATCTATGAATGATATAATTACAGAAACTCAAATTTCACGTACCACGGTTCATAGAAAAATTAATTCCATGGTAAAAAATGGGTTGATAGTTGTAGAAAAATTTATGATAGCATCTGACGGAAAGAAAAGTAAACTATTTCGTAGTAAACTATCTGGTATAAAAATAAAATATGAAGATAATAATATGTTTGTTATAGTAGAAGAAAATCCGAAAGTAACGGCTATTACAGGTATACGAAATCACGTGGAAAATATTTTTGCTTTGGATAAGTTAGATGATGATACTGACTATTTACTTGTCAAATGAGATGTTTTTTTATATGATGAATAAATTATGGATATAGTTTATTATAAATTTCTTAAACACAAACAATTTCTTAATATTAACAGAATTATTTCAAAGATATCATGAAAGCATTAGTGTATGAAGAATATGCACCTGATGATAATTACTCAAAGATATTAAAAATTAAAGAGATTCCAGATCCTAAACCAAAATCAAACGAAGTAGTTTTCAAAGTTATAATGACTGGACTAAATCATGACGACATATGGGGCATGCGGGGAAAACCAATTCAAATTCCAATGCCGCATATTTCAGGAACTGATGCAGCAGGGGAAGTAGTTGCAATAGGTGATGATGTCACTACAATAAAAATTGGAGATAGAGTAGTCTCACATGGAAATCTTTCATGTAGAGTCTGTATTGCATGTACTGATGGCCGTGAATATGATTGTCGCAGTAGAAAGATCTGGGGATTTCAAACCGGGCCACTGTGGGGAGGTTTTTGTGAATTTGCTCATCTTCCAGAGGTAAACGTTGTGAAAATTCCTGATACTGTTAGTTATGAAGATGCGGCAGCTGCATCAATGACAATGACTACTTCGTGGCACATGTTAGTTGGTCGTGCAAAGATAAAACCTGGACAGACTGTTTTGATAATGGGTGGAGGTTCAGGAATGGGAACATTTGGAATCCAAATCGCTAAGCTGTATGGCTGTGATGTGATTACAACTGCAAGTCAGAGCAAACTGGAAGACTGTTTAAAACTTGGCGCAGACTTTGCTGTAGATCATAGACAAGACGATTGGCACAAACAAGTCTATACAATATCAAAAGATATTGCAAAAAAGAAGCAGACAGGTCCTGGAATAGATGTAATCTTTGAGCATATTGGTGGGTCACATTGGAACAAGGAGCTCACTTTGCTGAAATACGGCTCAACTCTGGTTACAACTGGAGCAACTACTGGATATGACGTACATACAGATCTAAGACAAGTATTTTTCAAAGGTGTTAGCATCTTGGGCTCTACTCAAGGAACTCGCGCTGAGCTTGAATCTGGGATATTTTGGATGTCCAAAGGTAAGTTGAGGTCAATTGTAGACTCGGTCTATACGTTTGAAAATGCTGTAGAGGCTCATTGTAAGATGCTTAAAGGGAATTTGTTTGGAAAAATCTTGATGAAACCTAGCTAATTTCTCCACATTTTTTCACCATTGTGAATTTCTAGACTATTTGATTCAAGTATATCTGTGAAGTCAAAATTAATAGCAGGTTTCATGATTTTCCTAGTTCTAAGTATTGCATCTCTGCCTCTGACCCATACAGTATATGGGCAAACTGTACCAAATACTATGAAATTATCCACAAAAGGATCTATCGCTGAAAGCGGTAATTTTCATGGTGCAATCATGTGGACTGCAATAAACGGTGATAAGGGAACAATCATTATCCAATCCCCGGCAGGAAGAGGACTTGCACACGTTTCCATATCTCCTAGCACCAATTGTTCTTCTTCTACTGTAACATGTCTTATGTCTACAGTAACAGATGTAGGACAAATTGACGCCTTCAAAGTGGGCGATACTGCAAGACTTTCAATAGATGTTAACTCAAAGCAAGAAACTGTATCTATACTAACTGGCACCTTGGCTGGATTTGATGTTACTGTTAACCTCTCTAAAACTTGGAGCAAAAATGCAGCACCTGTAACTCCGGTAACACCTACAACTCCTGTAAACTCTACAACAAATAATCCTGTAAACATACCTAGTACAAACTCTACAACTGCTCAAACTAGTGGCAAACATCTCTCAATAAATTTCACAGAAAATGTGGGCGTATCGGCACATTAATTTTTAAACTAAATTTTATTAGTTATTGACTATTGGTGACATCGATTGACGCAAGATGGCACATATTTGATTTAAAAAAGTAGTTTGTTATACAATTAATGGTCCTTGGGAGATGTGATATATTGGACTTGGTAGGTATTGATTATCCAAGTTTAATTATCTTTTGATTACGTAATGGAAATAAAAGATATGGAAATTTTGGAAAAAACTATGAATAGTAGAATTACACTACGATTACCACATGATATACTTGAATCACTAAAAACTGATGCACATAAAAAAGATCTTTCATTGAACACTTTGATAAGTAATATACTAAGTAAAAATGTCACATATGGAGAAACTGTAAATTTAATTCCTAATGTAATAATTCCGTACGACTTGTTATCTATAATTGTACGGGAAATGACTGATCCTCATGTAATTACTATTTCTAAAGGAGGCCCAATGATTGTAAAAAAACTATTTGATATTATGGGGATGGCATACAATATTGATAATGTAATTCAAAGTTATTTTACGCCTATGAGTAAATATTGTAATTGGTTTGAATTCTCGTATGTGCAAAAAGGAAAGAAATATCGTCTAGTATTTTCTACGGGGAAAGATACACAATGGATTAAATTAATACAAAATTATGTCAAGATGATTCTACAATCATTGAAAACTATCATATATAATGAATATGTTCATGATGGTGTAATTGTTTTTGAATTTTTTAACAAAGAATATCTGTGACGCAGTTTGACTCAATCTGCATCTAAATTTTTTTAATAATTTTTTAATTTACAAGACTCTGCGTATGTAAAAACAAATTACATACTGATCTCTAAAGATTGTTAATTATATTACAATTCTATACAAAATGACTACCTGTACAAACTGTCGTAAAGAAATGGAATTTGTTGAAGGTGATATCATCTATGGGGAAAATTGGTATCACGTAACATGTTGGACAGCAAAAAATGGAGGTATTGCAGATGTCTGAGGATGCCAAGAAACACTTTGTAAAGAAAATACTTGTAATTGGATTGGGACAGATAGGGCACAGTAATGCTGAATACATGACTTCACTTGGTCTAAGCGTAGACGGATATGATATTAGTGAACAAGCTGTTTCACGAGCGTTAAAGAACAAAGTAATCCAAAAAAAGGCAACAAGTTTTAGAGATTATGATTATTACATAATTTGCATATCGACACATCGTCCTGAGGATATGTTTGTACCATATCTTGATGGTCTGATGGATATTGCCATACGATTATCTCATGAGGGAAAAGGTGGAGCCCTTGTCGGTATTGATTCCACAATTACAAGAGGTACATCACAGGAAATACTGAAAATACTTGGTCATAGATTGCATGTAGTTCATGTCCCTCATAGATTCTTTATCCATGAAAAACAAAAGCATGGTGTAAAGCAGACTAGAGTACTTGGAGGATGTTCTTCATGTTGCACAACTCAAGCAGTTAATTTCTATGGTAATTCTCTAGGCATTCCATTGCACATAGTAAGTTCTGCCGATATTGCGGAACTTACCAAAGTTGTAGAAAATTCATATCGATTCATGGAGATTGCATTTGCCGAAGAGCTAAGGATGGTATGTGAAAATACTCAAATTGATTTTAATGAACTACGAAACGCTATCAACACAAAATGGAATATAAAAATTCTTGAAGCACGAGATGGTGTTGGTGGCCACTGCCTTCCAAAGGATAGTCAAATGTTTCTTGATCTTTCACGTAACGTACTTGTTACTAGTATAATACGAGCTGCAAAAATGGTTGATGAACAATATAGATTCTTTCTAACTAAACGAGCGTCAAGTGAAGTACCGCTGGCAAGAAGGTAAGGAATATGAAAATTTCACAAATAGGTATCATATCCACAGCTATCGTAATATCATTTGGAATATTGATTGTCATTCCACCATATTTGCCTCAACAAAAAGTTCTTCCCGTGATGCTTTTTTTTGATATAAAAGATTCTCAAAACCTTCCTCAATGGTGTTACGATCTATCTGCAACTCTTCAAAAACGTAATGTTGTAGCAACAATATTTGTTACAGGTAAAATTGCAGAAAAATATCCTGAATGTGTAAAAATACTATCATCTAGAAATGATATTGGAAGTCAGACTTACAATTATGTTGGATTGATTAATCTTGATTATGATACACAGCTTGATGAGGTAAAAAGTGGTAAGCAGGCAGTAGACAAGGCGGGTAATATCCAGTCAAAAATATTCAAAGCCCCATTTGGATCTACTGATCAGAATATCTATTCAATTTTGAATCGCTCTGAAATACTTGCTGATTTCTCATATGATAGACAATACAACAAGTATTATCAAGGACAATTTCTGAGGTTTGACGATTCTGTGTATGATGGTAATAAACATACAGTAAATTATTTTCGTAATTTGGAATCTCAAGATCCCGTAGTGATTGATTTTGATAATGCTACGCCTATAAAGAAAATTGAAGAGTTTGTATCGGGAATAAAGTCAAAACATCTTGTCTTTATCACTGCATCAAAGATGACTGGTCTTGATCTTACCGTTCATCAGGTGGGACAAAGTTGACAACTGAACTTCAACACATTATTTCAAATTCAATTGAAAACAAAAAATCATTTCAAAAAATATCTAAGAAGGGAATTATAATAGTAAGTAAAAAAGCGTGGATTGCTAGAACCTGTGTTATAATTTTTGGGCTGTTGCTTATCGCAAACAATATTCATATCGGAATGGAACTTGATGAACCCCTTTTGGTCTATTCTAATATGCTTCCGATATATGGAATGCTATATCTCGTAGTGGGATGGTTTTTTTATAGAAATCCAGCGACAGGAAAAGCAAGAAATGATCTTGTTGCAGTAATTGTTCCGGTTTATAATCAAAAAATGATGATAGATCTAGTATTTTCTGCAATCTTCTCATCATCGTACAACAATCTAGAGGTGATAGCAGTCAATGATGGTAGTACGGATGGATCAAAAGAAATTCTTGATGGATTGAAAAACAAATATCCTAAACTCAAAGTAATTCATAAAGAAAATGAAGGTAAGAGAAAAGCTGTAGCAATAGCATTTTATCAAACTTTTGCAAAATATCTTATTCTTGTAGATTCAGACAGTGTAATTGAGAAAAATGCAATTTCCGAAATAATGAAAACCTTTGATGGAAATCCTGATGTTGGTGCAGTAGTTGGATTTGCAAAGGCTTGGAATTCACAAACAAATCTGTTGACAAAATGTCAGGATGTGTGGTATGATTATTCATTTAATATACGAAAAGCATGTGAAAGCGTCTTTGGCCTAGTAATGTGTTGCTCTGGGTGTCTTGCAGGATATAGACGAGAAGCAATTGAAGATTATGTTCCATATTGGGTTAGATCCAAAATCCATGACAGTGAGGACAGAGAACTTACCTCGTATGTTGTTGCAACAAAGTGGGGTAAAAGAGAAATGCCAAACACATATGCCTCGTTACCAAAATATGCTCATAAATTGATGAAATCAATGGCAAGTTATGATGATGCAGAAGATCGAGGACTTACGGCTCAATCGTTTTTTAAATGGAAAGCAGTCTATGTTGCAAGCGCTATTGTTTATACTGATGTCCCGGAAAAGTTACGAGGATTTTTAAGACAACAACAAAGATGGAAAAAAGGGACAACTAGAGTAAACTTTTTTGTAAGCACATTTTTTTGGAGAAGAAATCCTGTGATGGCACTAATTTTTTATATGGATTTTATGATGGCGTTCATCACTCCGTTTATCATTGTAACTGTATTTTTGTATATGCCAATAATACATCAATCAATCTGGATACCGATAAGCTATTTCGGGGGTATGCAAGTAATCGCACTAGCACACGGTCTTGATTACAAATTCCGTGATCCCAAGGCTACTAATTGGAAATACAAACCAGTAATGAATATGCTTACTGCTTTTATTACTTCTTGGCTAATCTTTCCAGCTTTGTGGAATTACAAAAAGAATCAGTGGTTAACAAGATGATTATTAATAATATAGCACCAAATGTGAAAAAACTGATTCCTATAATAATATTGTTGGCATCTGTCTCAGTATTTCCATCATATGCTATGACGTCATGTCAATGTGTTGCATTTAGGCTAGATGACGTACAAAATTATTGGATAGATAATCCTCAGCTTTCTATCATGAAATTATTTCATGAAAAACATGCTAGTCTTACTATTGGTATCATAGGTGGAAGTTTTGGTGATGATCCAAAACTAGTAAATTTTATAAAAAATAATATTCATAACAAAGATGCCGAAATTGAAATTGCAAATCACGGGTGGCTACATGAAAATTTTACTCATTTTAGCAAACAAGAGCAAATACATCTAATGTCAAAAACTGATGCAAAAATAAACAAAGTCTTTGGCATTACACCTGTTGTCTTCATTCCTCCTTATGAAAAATTTAATGATGATACCATTAACGCCATGAGGGAAAATCATCTCCGGTTTCTTAGTTCGAATATGGATGATGATTCTGGTACGTATCTTGTTGAAAACAATAGGGTTGTTCATATTCCTGGAAATGCTCAAACAGGAACTCTTGCAAATCATGACACAGTTTGGCTTCATAAAGGTCATACTCACACATTTATAAAAATAATGCAGGGAATGCAAAATTATGGGTATGCTACAGTTGTAGTTCATCCACAAGAATACTCCCTACGAAATGGTCTTGAATACTATAATGAAGTTGACAAGTCTCAAATTAAGGAATTAGAATATCTTGTAGATGAAATACAAAAAAGTGGATTAAAAATTGTACCTGTAAGTAAAATCCCTGCTTTTATGAATGAAACAGTTACTACTCCTCAATGGCTTGATAATATTTTTACATATTATGAAGAAGGCAAAATAACTGATAAGGAAATTTATTCTGATATAAAATATCTCTTGGGAAAAAAACTAATCCAATTATGATACTAACGTAATCCTGAACTGTTTCTGATTTTTATTATATGTTATTGAAGAAATCTTGGAACTTTTTTAATAACATGTGACAATGATATTTTTCCTGGACCAAGAACTATTACAGTCAATAAAATGACAAATACTAACAAGTCAAGTTCCACACCGCCCTTGCCTGAAAATGACTGTAACTTTTTGATATAGAGCATTACTAATAACATCTCAATTGCAAGAAGACTACTTGAAATTCTTGATAGAATTCCTACTACCAGAAGTATGCCTCCAATCAACTCTAATAATCCGATTAAAAAGGCCATATCAGCAGGTAGGCCAACACTTGAAAAGAATCCTTTAGAACTTGTATCAAATTTTCCAATACTGTGAACAATGAACAGAACTCCTATTGTGATTCTTAATCCAAAATGAACTAATTCGTGTAGTCTATGTGTTCTTAATGTGGCCTCTGCCATATCTGTAATCTAATTTTTGATGTTATTAGTCTTCTCTGGATATAGTTATTCAGAAATATGCGGATGCTTATTGTATATTTGATGATGATCAAGGCTTCAAAACGAGTCGCTGAAATGCTGCTTGATATAAAAGCAGTAACTTTTAGCTTTACAAAACCATACTTGTACACTTTTGTTTCTGGTATCAAGGGGCCGATGTATTGTGATAATAGAAGACTGATAAGCTATCCAAACAAGAGGCGGGCAGTTGTTGACGATGTAGTCAAGATTGCTAAAAAATTAAATTTTGATATTGTTGGAGGTGTATCCACTGCAGGAATTCCATGGGCTGCACTAATTGCTGAGAGACTTAACAAGCCGATGATATACATCAGACCTGAAGCCAAAGGCTACGGTAAAAAGAGGCAGATAGAGGGCTATATGGAAAAGGGTAACAGAGTTTTGGTAATTGAAGATCTTGTAAGTACCGGTGGCAGTGCCATATCTGCAATCAAGGCTGTGAGAAGAAATGGGGGGAAGGTAAGTGATTGCATCTTTATCTTCACTTATGACCTCGATATTGCCAAGAAGAATTTTCAGAGAACAAAATGCAAAATGCATCCCCTGCTTGTATTTTCAGATCTAATTGAAGTTGCTCTGACAAGAAATTATATTGGTAAAGAAGAAAAAGAAGAATTAATCAAGTGGCATAATGATCCTAAAAAATACTGGATATCTATTTGATCTGGTAATTATACATCAAAATTTCTCTTACTTTATAATTCGTCTTGAAAAGATAATCATTGTACTAAAAGCAATTATGAAAATCATCAGCGCAATTGGAAACTCAGGTATCACCGTAGTTCCATAAATTGATATTTCATTTGTGTTTGCAGGAAATGAAATTGCAAGTGTTCTGGTTGATGATGTTTTTGTCTCGTTAAATGATATCATGCTTTTATCTGCAGTTACTATGTATGTATCATCTGTTCCATCAAGTTTCTTTGCATCTATCATCTCTCTTGGAATCTGAACTGATAATGTTCCAGCAGTGTTTGCTTTCAAATTGATTTTTAATGAGAATGTACTTGGATTGACACTAGCACCTAGAATCTGACCTCCGGTAGATTGGTAATTTATTGTTGAAGTGGTATTAACAACAGGAATTATTCCTTGAGATTGTAGTATGGTTGGAGGGACTGGGGTGGTAGGTGTTTGATTGACGTTTGGTGTTGTGTTTGCATATGCCTCAGCAGATGGCTGACTCGTACCTGCATTGCTTATAGAAGAGACTCGATAAAAGTAAGTTGTATTGGCTTGAAGTCCTGATTTTACATATGATGTTTGAACTCCAATATTTGATGTAATTGTAGACCAAGTACCAGAAGATCCGGTCTTTGATTCAACTTTGAATCCTGTGATGGGGAGCTTGCCATTATTTGATGGCATGACCCATGAGATCTTTACAGTGTTTTGTGAAACCATCGTTGCATTAATGATTGATGGCGAATCTGGTAATACTTGATTTTGAGGCTGTGGGGATTGTGTTGATGGTTGACCTGATGGACTTGGTGCTGATGATGTACTTGTTGGTGACACAGAAGCAAGAGGTGAAGGATTGGTAGAAGATCCTCCTGATAATAATGCGGTTACTGCAAAAGTGTATGTCTTACCAGTGGTAAGGTTAGGAATTGTATATGTTGTAACACTTCTTACAACACTGTCAATTTGAATGAAATTGCCATTTATGACTTGATCAATTCTATATCCGTTGATAATCTGACCGTATGTCTGTGATGGTGGAATCCATGATATGCTTGCACTAGTTGGAGAAACTGCAACGGCTATTGTTATGTTTGGAGTTGTTGTTTCTTTAGGTTGAGCACTCACCACATTTGATGGATTTCCCATTCCAATTACGTTAATAGCTGTAACACGATATGTGTAGATTTTGCCTGTTGTAAGACCCTTGTGGAGATACGATGTTTGTGTATTTCCAGTGTTTGCAACAAGTATGTTATACTGAGATGTTCCATTACTGTACTCTATCTTGTATCCTGTGATTGCAGATCCCCCGTCATTTGAAGGAGGGCTCCATGACAAGCTTATACTTGCCGAAGATGAAGGATTTGCACTAAGAGTGGGTGAGCCTGGAACTGTAGTAATTTGAACAGGTGTTGCAGTTGCAGTATTTGATGAATTACTTGTACCAATAGAATTTATTGCAAATATTCTATAAGTGTAAGTGTGACCTACCTGTAGACCTGTATGGGAGTAAGCTGTAAATGAACTGCCTGAATTTGAAACTAGATTAGTAAAATTTCCTGTATCTAACATGTATTGCATTTTGTAACCTGTTATTGGTGGCCCTCCATTGGATGATGGAGCACTCCATGATAGATTTACTTGAGTTGAAGAATAAACTGATGCAGCAAGACTTTGTGGAGGGTTTGGAGCAATGTTCTTGGGTGGAGCCGAACTACTTGTGGGCGTAGCTAAAACTTCTGGTGATGGGTTTCCTGTACCAATTGAATTAATTGCAGATACTCTGTAAATGTATGTCTTACCTGTAACCAGATTGACATGGGTAAATGAAGTAACATTACCAAGTGTGGCAAGATTTGCATATGTTGTTGATGGTACCACCCTGTAGTTAATTTCGTAACCTGTTATGGGAGATCCTCCGTTATTTTGTGAATGACTCCAATTAAGGCTAATACTTGTAGGCGATATTGCAACGGCTGTAAACCCCACTGGTTGGTCAGGAATCTGTGCAGTTTGAGCAAAGGATTGACTTGACAAAAATATGATGCTTATCATGCCTATGGTAAAAATAACGCATAATTTTGCAAAGTTATTTTTTTTGAATATTTTCACACTTTTTACAAGTGACTGGGTCAACAAAGAATCTCCTTTTTTATTGTTCATAAGTTGTATTGGGAAAGTATTTTGGATCAATCCATGAAAAGAATTTTGGTAAGGGTCACTGGTGAGGAAAATTAGTCATCTTATGGTAGTTGTAATCATAAAACTGACATATTTTCTATACTGTACAATTCCATAAAACACTTAGACGTCCTATACCTTTTAGTCAAATCCATGAACAGCCAACTTTATTTTAAATGCCCTCTATAAAAAAACACGGACAAATATTGTACATTTGATGGGGCAAAAGTAGATGGGACTTTGAGTATGTCCTGCAAACTGTGTGGATATGTCTATTGTAAAGACCATCTATCACCTCAGAGACATAAATGTGCGATGCTTGAGAATGTAGAGTATGTTAAAGCAGACACTTTTTCAAGTTCTATTATACCTCAATCCCAAAATGAATTGCAGATATCTTCTTCAACAGATGCTTCAAACATCAATACAGAACCTAGTGTGAAAAAGATAACCTCGATGGCCTCAAACATGGATGAGATCTATTGGCTGTCTGATTGTCTGGAAGATGCAAAAAATTTGATCGTGGAATATCACGATGAAAAACCTGACGATAAAGGCTTTGTGAGCTGTGCAAATTTCTTTGTAAATAAGACCTTTGATGTGAAACTACAAAATAATGGAAATGCATCAGGGGATATCAATTTGATTAGAGGGTTACCAAGTCAACCTTCATACAAAATATTTATTCATGATTCACTCAAGGAAGATACTAGGAATAACCGGAGAATCGTAACGGTTGTATTGGTTCACCAGTTACTGCATGCCATTCACCCATCTCGAATGCATGATATCACAAATGGGCAAAAAGGTATCAATAAACTAGAGCATGAACTTGCAAATAGGGCAAGTTATCACGATGCTCTTTTAAATCTAGAAAGTCTGATTCAGAGTGGGACAATGCATCTTTGTAATTTGTGAAATAGTTTTTTTAATATTTTTTTCTTAATTCATTATATTCTTCTTGAGGTGTTTTTTTACTATGTTTAGTTCCAGGTTTATTTCTAGGCCTTGATCTTACCATGCAATTACAACATTTGCAATACAGATCTACAGTTTCATCGGTTGCAGGCCTGTCTTCTCCGTCGTGGCATGCCTCTCTTGACATGAACACTCCACATATCTGACAACGTACTTGGCCTGATGAATATCTACTAGTACCATCCCTTGGTTTTCTAACTTTGT